>NZ_JBEYXK010000033.1:0-68372 GCF_040645035.1 Streptomyces sp. NPDC046876
TACTAAGCCACCAGTGAGCAGCACCCGCTGAGCCGAACAGCGATACCGAAGGCCCCGGTGGCCGGCCTCCCCAGGCCGGCCCCGGGGCCTTCGGCCGTTGCTCGAAGAGCAGGGGCGCTCGGCGCGGCCCAAGGCAAACAGGCCGGGGCCAGCTCTCGTCCGGACCCGCCCGGCGGAATCCGAGTCGGGGATTTCCAGACCGTCGAAGGGCTGCTGCAATCGTCCCGTCGGTACGGGGGCCCGAGCCGGGGTGGTCAGGCACGGGTACGGTCCTCTCCGCCGCCGTCCGCCAATTCGCAGGGCCTTCGACGTGCCGCTACGCCCGGCGGGCCCTCACGCGCTGCGCGGCGTACCCGCTCGCGGAGGACACCGGGAGGGCGGAAAGGCGGCATGACGGCCGTACGCAACATCGTGTGCTTGGGCATCCTGATCAAGGCCGGCCGATTCGCGAAGCGGTCATCCCCCTGCTCTTACCCTTGGCATGGCACCGCAGCTGAAGGAACCAAGAGCACCCGATCGGAGCCTGGATCACGGACCTTGTACGCACTGCCCATGCCGCTCATGGCGGCCTTGTCATTGCATCGTCCGATATCCGGCGCCCAAGAGTCGTCCCGTAATCCCGTTTAAGCTGAGGTCACGGTGTGTCCGGGCCGGCGCCGATGGCGCCGGCCGAGTGAAGCGAATACCCGAGGTCTCCGGTGAGGATGCGCGGGTGTCGCCGCCACCACCACAGGTCGGGGCCGGGAAGCCTGTGGAACTGGTCGAGTGCCATGCCGTCGTCGTCGATTGTTGCGGCCATGTACCGGTCGTCCAGGGCTTTGATCTGCTTGGTCCAGAGCTGGACGATGTGGTCGTCCAGCAGGAGCCACGCCTCGTGCAGCCAGTTTCGGCAGTAGAGGTCGTTGGTGTATTCGTGGATGTCGTCGCCGTAGCCGCGCTCGATGGCGCTCACCAGGGCGGCCCACGCGTTCACCCTTTCAGCGAGCGTGAACGCCGTCCGCCAGCCGCGCTGGTGCAACAGTTCTCCGACCTCGGTTTCCGTAGCCACGGATGTGAGGTTCTCATGCCGAATCCGTCCGGGCGAGTGAGGTGTGTCGAGCCAGAGCAGACGGGCCTCGCAGCGTGATCAATCGACGAGCCCTGACCGACCTGGAGGAGGTCCTTGGGCGTGGCGACGGACCGGTCAGGTTGAACGACGGCGGGGAGCTGGTCATCTCGCCGCTGACGGCAGGACATCCCGTCCGAGGCTGAGGAGCTGCACGCCGAGCTGGAGCGGATGCTGCCGAACGCCGATCGCCTCGCCGCTGGTGGAAGTGAGCGTGGAAGCGCACGGCTGCCCGATGTCCACCTGCGCCGCCCCGCGGGCTCCCCGTGCAGGATCGGCGAAGGCATGGTGGCGATGAGCACCACACCACCCGCTTCCGCCTCGTGACCCAGCTCGCCAAGACGCTCAGCGTGCCGATCCCCGCCATCCGGAAGCCGGGGTCGGTGCGGACCGAGCTGCCCCGGCCCATCAGCGCCGGCGCCGAACCGGTCGGGCACGTCCGCCTCGGCTACGCACAGCCCTCGACCGCCCGGCAGTCCCTCGACGCCCAGCTCGACTGCCTGGCCGAACCCGGAGCGACGCGAGTCTTCTCGGAGAAGATCTCCACCCGCGCCACTTGGCGCCCCGAGCTGGAGGCCGCCGTCAAGCTCGCCGGGGGGATCTGCTCCTCCGGCGTCGCCGTGACCCTCGTCGTCCACGAACACAAACGGCTCGGCCGCGGTATCGAACTCGCCATGCTCGCCGAAGAGCTGAAGGCCCGTGTTCACCGTGTTGGCGGCCATGTCCGGCATGGAGGCGCGAGTACATCCGCGACCGCACCCTCGAAGGCCACGACTCCGCCCGCAAACGCGGCAAGACCATCGGCGGCGCGGGCGTCACCGACGAGTCCATGCTGTCCATGGCCCTCCACCTGCGCGGCCAGGAGATGAGCCTGCATGACATCGCTGCCCGGCTCGTCATCACCACGGGCAAGAAGAAGAACCGGCACCCGTCGCCCGCCCCGCTCATGCGCATGCTGCGCGAACCCGACGAGCGCACAACCGCGATGGAACCCGCGCGCTGACCTGCGCCTCAGCCGTTGGCGTTCCTTTTTCGGCGAGTACTCCTGGGACCCCGAGATCCCCGCGGGCTCATGGAAACTGAAGGCATTTCAATGCGAACCCGCGGGTGCGACCCCCTGATTCTGGGCGATGAGCCCGCGGGTTCGTACTCGACTCGCTTGGCTGATGGGGCCCTTTGCACCGCCCTGCGCTCGCAGAAGAGCCAGACCTCCTCACCGAGTTCCCCGGCCGGAGCATCGGCGACAGGTGCTCCGACTCACGGGGTAATGGCGTCGTGCCGGTGCGGTCAAGTCGATGTCTTCGCGTCTCTGCTTCGGTCGATCAGGGCGGCGAAGGCGTCGAGGACGCGTTGCAGGCCGAACGAGTAGGCGTGGGCGGGGTCGTAGGCGCTGCTGTGTGCGGCGCCTGCGGCTGCGCCGACGCGGACGGCGGTGGGGTAGGCGTTCTCGTCGAGTACCCGGGCGAGGAGCGGGGCGTTCAGCTCCCACCATTGTTGGTCGTTCAGGGCGCTGTCGTGCTGTGCGGCGCGGACGTCGGCGACGGCGCGGGCGCATGCTTGCACGAAGGTGAGCAGGTGGGTCAGGCAGTCATCCATCTCGACGTCGCTGAGGCCGAGGCCGTCGAGCCCGGACAGTTCGTGCTCGTACTTTGACATCTGCCCCGGCCCCAGCGGAGGCCTGACCGTGGAGACGGTCGTGGCCCATGGGTGGCGTTCGAAGAGGGCCTTGTTCTCTTCGGCGATAGCGGTGACGCGTTGGCGCCAGGGCTGTCCGGTGGTGTCGGTGCGGGGCATGCGGGCGTAGGCGGTGTCGAGCATGAGGTCGAGGAGCTCGGCCTTGCCGGGGACATAGGTGTACAGCGTCATCGGCACCACGCCGAGTTCCTTGGCCACCCGGCGCATGGTCACCGCGTCCAGGCCTTCAGCGTCGGCGATGGCGGTGGCGGCCTCGACCACCGCGTCGATGCTCAGCCCCCGTCGCGGTCCTCGGCGACGGTCAGGGGAGGAGCCGCGCCACAGCAGTTGCAGGGTGTGGGCCGGGTCGCCCGAGCTGGTTCGTTCCGTTGGCACGGGGTCATCCTCTCGCAATCTAACTCTGTACGGTGTACATTGTACTGCGTACAGAGAATGTGCTCAGTGCGATCTCGGAGGAGCTTTCATGAAGATCACCTCTAGTGCCGTTTCGCTCAACGTCGACGATGTCCCCGCATCCAGCGCCTTCCTCATCGAGCACTTCGGGTTCCGCGAGGAGATGGCCGCCGACGGCTTCGCGTCCCTGACGCGCGACGACGCCGGCATGAACGTCATCTTTTTGCGGCGGGGGCTGGACTCCCTGCCGGCGGATCAGCGCGACGAGCACGCCGCAGGTCTGATCCTCGCCTTCGTCGTCGAGGACCTCGAAGGCGAGCTGGCGCGCCTGCGCTCCGAAGGCGTCGCGATCACCATGCCGCTGACGGACGAGGAGTGGGGTGAGCGCGCCTTTCAGGTCCGCGACCCCAATGGCGTCATCGTCCAACTGGTCGACTGGAACGCACCCACCAGCCGCTGAGACAACAGGCGCCGCGGCCCCAAAGCGATGACACCCAGTCAGGGTCACAGGGGCGTCGTGAGGAGAGGCTCCGACCTGTTGTTGAGCCCCTCAACCAGGTAGAGAACGCGAGCGGCTCCGGAGGTTCTCGAATTTTCGAGGATCCCCAACAGGGCCACCCTCGGCGGCCTGCTCCAGCAGGGCCCGTGCGGAATCCGCGTAGCGGATCGCCGTCTTCTCGTCCAGGCCGAAGGCCCCGGCGAGGTGGAGCGGGTCGGGCTCGTGGACGAGGGCTTCTTCGAGCCGGCGGTCGATGCGGAGCCGTTCCGGGGTGGCGTCCTGGCCGTGGAGTTCGTGCTTGATCCACCAGCCGCTGACCGGCCCGGTTTCCAACGCGGTCATCTGGTTGATGAACAGGTGGGGGTTGGCGGTGTTCGGCCAGCGCCGACGCCGGTAGTCCAGCCAGGCCGGCAGCATCTGGT
The DNA here is from genome assembly GCF_040645035.1 of Streptomyces sp. NPDC046876. NCBI lineage: Bacteria > Bacillati > Actinomycetota > Actinomycetes > Kitasatosporales > Streptomycetaceae > Streptomyces > Streptomyces sp. NPDC046876. Next base: position 4,115 of record NZ_JBEYXK010000033.1, read on the forward strand.
GGGTGAGGTCGTTCATGGGGCGGGTGCGTCCGGCGATGGTGAGCCGGCGGTTGCCCAGGTCCACGTCGTTCAGCTGGAGAGCGGGACTCCAGCTTGAGGGAGACCGGCTGGCCGGACCACAGCCCGGACCTCTTCCCCGCCGAGATCACCAGCCCGTGCTCGGCCAGGCCCCGCTGGAGCTCGGACGCCTTCCAGACACCCTTGTTCGCGGCCGTCAGCCGCAGAATCCACCTCATCGGATCAGCCCTTCCAGCCGCTTGGCGGCCCGCTCGGTCCCGGCGGCCCAGGCATCCTCGACCCGGGTCTGCTGGACGTGGACGTATCGCATCGTCGTGGCGATCCAGGAACGCCCCAAAACCTCCTGGATTGCGAGCCAGTCAAGGCCGTTCTCATAGAGTTGGGACGCGCAGAAATGCCGCAGGACATGCGGCGTCAGCTGCTTGCCCCATCCCGGCAGGTGCGCCTTGGGGGCGTCCTTGAGTCCGCCGCGCAGGGCGTCATCGCCCACCGGGCGAGACGAGCCGTCGGCGTTCTTGCGTTCGGAGGGGAACAGCGGGGCGCCGGGGCGGGTGTGGTCGTCGTCGAACTGGCCCCAGACGTCCTCGATGAACCACCGCAGCGTGCGGTCGGCACCGTTGATCAGCGGCACCATCCGCTCGCGCGGCCCAGAGCCGGGGCGCCCTTGCCGTGGCGGACGTGGAGTTTGCCGAAGCGGCCCAGGTTCCACTTGATGTCGTCCAGGTCGATCTTGCATGCCTCGCTGCCCCGCAGGCCGACCTGGGAGATCAGCTTCGCCGCAGCGTAGTTCCGGGCGGTCGGGGCGAACTTGCGGCAGGTGGCCGGCTCGCCGCCCCAGCCGGTGAACAGAGTCCCGATCTCCGGCCCGGTCGGCGGGATCCGCAGCTGGGCGTCCTCGGCGCCGCGCGGCCGGTTCATCGCGTCGATCGGGCACTCCACCACCCGGCCGGTCATCCGGTGGGGCTCGACCTTGTGCCGCAACTCCAGGAACATGAAGTACGTGGTCAGCGCCTGCGACCGAGCCAGCCGGGTGCCGCTGGGCGAGTTCCGCAGCACCTTTCCGAAGTACGCGTCGGCGTCGGCGGGCTCCACGTCCCACAGTGGCCAGCCGAACCAGGTCCTGACCTGCTCCAGGTGCCCGACGTCGCTCCAGGTCCCCGACGTCGCCGCGGATGGTGCCTCCGCCAGGCCCGCCGAGGCCCGCGCGAGGACGAACCCGGAGAGCACGTCGGCCTCGAACCGCTCCAGTTCCTCCGCCGACGCGGGCGCCCAGTGCTCACTTCCCATGGGGGACGGCCACGACCATGAGTCGGATCGCGGTGATCGACCTCATAAGCCGCAGGCTCACCCGAGAACCCGCCTCGAACTGGCGACATACCTGACTCCAGAAGCATCAGTGGAGCGGGTGGGACCGCTGGTGCTGATCAGGCGGGGCGAAGCTCAGCCCGTTCTCGTCGAGAGCATTGAAGACGGTCACCCGACTCGTCTCGAAGACGAAGCTGACGTCGACGTTTCCCTCGGCCGGATCCCCGCCCGTCCACTCGAGCAGCTCGACCCCCTTGAGGGACAGGCCCCGCAGAGCCTGAAGTCCCGGAAGAGGATCAGAACGCCACTGCAGGTCGAAGCCGGGCCACTGAACAGGGTCACTGGGGTCGATCGAGTTCCACGTGAGGGACAGATCGCAGAACTTATGATGATTGATCTCGACCTGCTCGCCCTCGAAGTCGAACAAGACCGGGCAGTCACCGAACCACTCTTCGTCCTGACGGTCCCAGACCACCCAGACGCTCGTGAGAGTTCGGCCGGCGAGACCACGCAGTCGATGAGCATGCTCCCGCACCACGTCAGTGCGGCAGTTCAACCAAAGCGGCTGGTAGCCCGCGATGCCAAAATCGAACATTGTGTCATCTTGCCAGAGCTGCCTCACGACAGCTCGACGCAGCCCAGCCGGGCTCGGGACTCCTCGAGCTGACGGCGGGCCCCGTCCTGGTCCTCGTGTCCGCTGCCATGCATCCGCGGATCGGCTCCGACGGCGACCTCACCGGTGACGGCCTGCCCAACCTGTGGTCCGCTGACACACCCGGCAAGTTCACGGTCTTCCCGGGGGTGGACACCACCAGCCCGTACCCCTCGGTGACGGGCTTCGCCCCGGCCGTCTGACCGGTGCGGCCGGTGCGGGTCCCCCGGCGCCGAACGTGTGCCGCAGGACCCGCATGGCTGCCTGAATCCGCTTCCGCCGGTGAATGGAGCGGCTGCGCCGGCCGCCGACGCGAACCACCGGAACGGCGTTCGCCCGCGCGCTGGAGCCGGTGGACGAGATCGGCGTGTTCCAGCTCGGTCGGCTGAGGCTGTGCAGGATTCGCCGAGCGTGATGTCGGCGCTGGCTCGATATGGCCACCCGGCTGCTGAACACGGCGAAGCGGAAGACGGAGAAGGCGCGGCTGTCTACGGTGCCCCAGTGGGAGAAGGCGTCACGCGTGCTCGCGCAGGCGGCGAAGGTGATGTTCGAGGAGCAGGAGGCGGACCTGGACGTGGCCGCGCTGTGGGCGGACGCCGTCTACGGTCAGGCCCTCGTCAGCCTCACTTGGATCGAGGCCCTGCCGTGCAGCCTGCACGGCCTGCCCCGCAAGGACTACCCCTTCGACGCAGCGTTCCTCGCCGTGGCCCACACCATCCACACTGATGCTGGACCGCCTGTGCTGGCGTCGCCCCAGCCCCCGTGTCGTCGCCGTCGTAACCGACCAGCGCTCCGCAGTCCTCTGGGTCCGCGCTGGCGGCGACCTGACGACGGACAAGGGCTACACCATGACAGTGACATAGGAGAAGCCCGGCCCAGGCCCGGTCGAGGTGTTCGCGTCTGCTCTGTACGGGTGGCGGTCATGGTGGTTCGAGACCGTCCTGGACCTGCGGGGCGGAGGTGAGGAAGGCAAGATGTCGCCGGTCCGGATGCGAGAGCTGCCCCCGCCGCCGGGGTGCTGGCGGCCCCGAGCTCTGCGAGGGCTCAGCTGCTGAGCGCCCAGAAGCCCCACACGACGAACCCGACCGGCACGATCACGGCGACCGCGCCGAGGGCGATTCCGGCCCGCGCCCACCCGCGAGCGGGATCCGGCCGGCCTCGGGTGTCGCGCAGGGCACCTATGCCGGAGACCAGCGCGATGATTCCCATCGGCACGATCAGGTAGAGCGGGAAGTACCGCAGCCAGACGGGGAAGACCGCGGCCGGCAGCCACGGGCATCCACCCATCGCCAACGCCAGGGCGCCCGCGGACAGTGAGAACTTCCCCGTCCGGGCCCGGGGGACGGACAGGTCTTCGTCGTCGTGGCCGGAGGGGGCGGAATCCATCTCGGGGTACGGGCCGTATGCGCCAGAGGGCGGGACAGAAGTGCTCATGCCCCCAGCCAACTCTGCCCAGCCCGCCGGCTGTATCCGCGCTCGTACTCAGATTCCCCAAGGCCCCGTAACTCCAGGGGCCCCTTCACCGCGCGCACGCCGAGCACCGTGCCTACCTGGCACGGCTTCCCTGGAGCGTGGAGCCCATGACTGGCTGGACACGGGGCGAGCGCTGCTCCCATCGCGGTGATGCCCCCGACAGCACCGGCTGGAGCGACGAGCAGAAGCAGAAGGTCGCCGAGATGCGGGCGGAGATTCCGGAGTACCGGCGGCGTTGCGCCGCGGGGCTCCGTCCCAAGACATGCTGAGCGGGGCGGACCGAAGCGGTGGACGGCTGCCCCCGCGATGCGTGCGCTCAGGCGCAGCCCGGCCCCTGGCTGACGTCCCGGATGGCGCACCGACCCCGATTCGAGAAGGACCCGGCCGGACACGCCCTGAGTGCGGCCCCGGGCGCCGGCCGCGGCGTGGTCCCGGCCTCCCTTGAGTCGACGGCGGCCTCCGGGGTCGGTGGCTTTGGTCACCGTCTCTCCGAGCTGGTGACCAAGGACGGCCAGGTTCTTGGACCCTGTGCGAATCCAAGCCCGTCGACGGGCTCACAGAGGATCCGCGTCGAACCCGCTCTAGGTACTTCGGCGCTTCGGACTGAGTACCTGCGCTCTGATGTGTGTTCGGGCGGGCCGGAACAGTGGGGGCCATGACCAAAGGACTGCAGAGGCCTCTTCTCCGCCAGTTGTCGACCCCGTTGCTGGCCGTGGTGGCGATGGTGGCGTGGGCTGCCTGGCTGGGCTGGGACCAGCATCGTGACGTGCACCCTGACGGTTCGCAGACCGGCCCCTACGAGGCGTGGCAGGTGATCGGGCTCGGGCTGACGCTGGTGGCGGTGGTGTCCTGGGCGGCTTTCCGGGAGTACGCCGCGGCGGCCGTGCTCGGTACCACCGCCGGGCTGACCGTGGCCGCCTATTACGACTGGTCGGACGACTCGAGCGGGCTCTTCATGATCGGAGTGTGCCTTGTCATGATCGGGAGCCTGGTCGTGACCGGCGTCCTCGCGCTCGTGATCACGTTCTCGGAAAAGGCCCGAGGGGCCCGGCTCAGAGCCTGATCCCTCGCAGCCCGACATCCCCACCGTCGGAGCTCCGCTGGTCAGTCCGCTGGGCGGCGTGGTCGCCGTCGTGGCCGTCACCCGTTGGCGGTGCCGGGTGCTCAGCGCTCTGGCGATGGCCGAGGAAGAACAAGACGGACTTGCCCTCGGCTTGTGCATCGACGACGTTGCGCCTGGTCCACGGCCGCGGGTGAAAGGCGCCCGCCGCCTGGAGGTTTTCGTGCAGCGCACCGGCTACTGGCCATGAATCAGCGGCACGGCTCGGGCTGGACGTCGGCCAGACGCCCTCGCTCTGGGCCGAGCCGCATGAGCGTTGTGATCCATCAGACATTGCTCCGAGCGATGACTTTGTTGGTGTCGGTCAGTCAGACGAGTGACAACCCAACTTGAGGAAGGCACGTTCATGACCTCCACGCTCAGAGCGTCCCATCATGTTGTTCCCGTAGCGGCCGCCCTCCGGCACCGCACGGCGGTACGCCGGTGGCTGGCCGGTGGTATCGCAGCCGGTCCGGTGTTCCTCGCGGTCGGTGTCGTGCAAGGCATCGCCCGGGACGGCTTCGACTTCCGGCGGAACGCACTCAGCCAGCTTGCGCTCGGCGAGGCGGGCTGGGTCCAGACGGCCGGCTTCCTGCTCGCCGGCACCTTGCTGGTGCTGGGTGCGGTGGGTCTGCGCCGGGCGCTGGGCGGAGGGCCGGGCGGTACCTGGGGTCCGGTCCTGGTCGGTGTCTTCGGCGGTTCGTTCTGGGCCGCGGCGGCATTCCCGGCCGATGCCGGAGCGGGCTTCCCCGCCGGAGCTCCCGACGCGGCGGTGATGAGCGGCCACGGTGCACTCCACATGGCCGCCGGAATGGTCGGCTACCTGGCTCTGTGTGCCGCCTTCGTCGTCCTTGCCCGCTCGCTCGCCGCCAAGGGGCACCGCAGGTGGGCCGCGGCCTCGCGTCTCGCCCCGGGTGTCGTCCTCGCCGGCTTCGCAGCCTCCGCCGCCTCCGTCTTGGCCTTCACAGTCGGCGCTGGCCTCGGTCTGCTGTGGCTGACGGCCGTGATGACCCGCCTCGCCACCACACCGGCCGTCGCTGACAGATGACCGATGACCGCTGACCGCCGACCGCCCGTCCGGCGGTGCGGCCCACCTCGGCGGGACCGGCCCGCCGCCGATCGCATCACCATCACCCCGACAGGAAACGAGGAATCCATGGCCGCCGCAGCCGCAGTGAAGGGCCCCGCCAGCTATTTCCCCTCCATCGAGAAGAAGTACGGCCGCCCGGTCGCCGAGTGGAAGGAGCTCATCCGCGCTTCCCCGCTTACCCGGCACATGCAGCTCGTCGACTGGCTCAAGTCTCAGCACGGCCTGGGCCACGGCCACGCCAACGCCTTGGTCGCCCACACCCTCGCCGAGGGCGCCGACACGTAGTCAGGCGGGGGCTTCGCCGTGAGCTCCGAGCCGGGCGTCCTCGCCCAGGCGGTCCGGCAGGCCGAAGAGCGGGAAGAGGCGGTCGGTGTCACGGTAGGCCGTGATGCCGCTGATCCGGTCGCCGCGGAACTCGAGGACCTGCAGGGCCCAAGGCGCGTAGCCGACGCCGTCCGGGCAGGGGCGGTACTGGCCGAAGGCGGGGGAGCCGTTCGCCACCGTCGGGACCAGACGCGAGCCGCGGCAATCGACCGCGGGACCGGTGAGCCACGCATGGATGGCGGGGACACCGCGCATCCACTTCGCGTACGGCGGCAGGCACAGCGTGGCGTCGACGTGGAGGAGCATGTTCAGCTCCTCCATGTCGTAACGGGAGAAGGCCGTGGCGTACCGCTCGGCCAGCACCCCGCGGACGCTGTCGTCGGACGGCCGGGCGGCCGGCCCGTCCGTCGCGTGGTGGCGGCGGTCGGCCAGCGTGGCGCGGGCCCGCTGCAGGGCGCTGTTGGCCGAGGCGACGGTGGAGCCGTGCAGGTCGGCGACCTCACGCGCCGAGAAGCCCAGGACGTCCCGCAGGATCAGCGTGGCCCGCTGCCTGGGCGGCAGGTGCTGCAGTGCGGCGACGAACGCCAGCCGCACCGACTCGCCCGTCGTCGCCGCCACCTCAGGATCGCCGCCGGGGCAGGGTTCCACCCACAAGACGGAGTCCTGCGGGGGTGCCGGAGGGGTGCCGCCCTCGCTGGGGCCGGACAGGTCTATCGGCAGCGCCCGCCGCTTTCCCGTGGCGAGGGCGTCCAGACACACGTTGGTGGCGATGCGGTACACCCACGACCGCAGCGTTGACCGGCCCTCGAAGCGGTCGATGCTCCGCCACGCCCGGACCAGCGCCTCCTGCACGGCGTCCTCGGCCTCGGCGTACGAACCCAACATCCGGTAGCAGTAACCGGTCAGCTCCCCGCGGTACTCCTCGAGCTCCTCCGCCACTGCGCCGGGCGCCCCGGTATCCGCCATGTCGCACCTCCGAGTAAAGCTGGTCAGTCGCGGTACACGAGGACGAACTCCCCGTAGGGATGCGTGCCGTGGAGGTCCGCCGTCTCGTCGAGGGCCCTTCGCAGGGTACGCAGATGGCCTGTGGTGAGCTGGAGCGGCGGCTCGTCCGGCTGGTACGTGGTGCCGCGGGGGTAGTCCTCGCCCGGCGTGGTGGTCATCTCGATGTGGCAGCCGAGGACGTGGCGGACCGGATGGTTGGCGCAGAAGTCCAGAAGCCGGTCGACGGTGGCCGAGTAGGCAGTCCGGTCCTCGATGTAGAGCCGCCCCGGATAGAGGGAGTCGCCGGTCAGCAGGAGGCCGGTGTGGCGGTCGTGGAAGACCACTGCGGCCTGCTGGTGGCCGGGGCCGGGGATCACATCGAGGATCCGGCCGCCCAGGTCCAATGCGCCGATGCGGTGCGGCCAGTCGGCGAGGTCGAAAGCGGCCGTGACCTCCTCCAGTCCGGGTCCCACGACCGTGGTGAGGGGCCGGTCCGCGAACTGCGGGTCCGCAGCGATGTGGTCGCCGTGTCCGTGGGTGTGGGCGACCAGCAGTGAGTACGCGGGCCTCGGATGGCGCTCCAGCCAGTCCGCCATGAGCCGGTCGACCGTTTCCCGCAGCGGGAAGTGGGCCGGGTCGGCGGAGGCGCCTGTGTCGAGGAGCAGCGCCCGTTCATTGCCGAAGAGGAGGAAGAGGAACGGGGCTTCGTAGTGCACGGATTTGTTCTGGCGCAGGAGCACCGTGTGCTCGGAATAGGCGTGGATCTGGATCTCCGGTGCCGGGTCGTGCTTCGGAGAGGGCCAGCCCGCGTGCCAGACGACGTCGAGACTGCCTGCGACCGGGGCGCCCCGGAGAAAGTCGATCACGAGTCCAACCTACCCCTCGTCGCCACGCCGGGGAGCGAGCCGTCGGACGAGCACAGCCCGCACAGGCCCCGCGGCTGGCTCACGCAGGCTCCAGCGCTGTCGCAAGGCCGTGCGCCGCGCGACGGCTTGCCCGTCAGCGGAACCGCGAGGCGTCCGAGGGCGGCCCGCACCGGTGCGGGCCGCCCTGAGGCTCTGGCCCAGTTGGTCAGCCGGTGATCGAGAAGAAGATCGAGCCGTCCTCGGCCCACCACCAGGCGCCCCGTCCCTTCTTCCATTCCGAGGACCAGCCATCAAGGGCCTTGATGAGCTCCTCCAGGTCATAGCGGAGATCGGCGTCGATGCGGTCCAGCACCGCTCGGTAGGCATCCACCGCGGGCCCGGCCGTTGCCAGCGGCCAGCATCCGATCTCCGGCGAGCCGTCCAGAGGGTGGGGAATGTGGAACCCGATCTCCGAGGGCGGGCCGCTGAAGACGTACTGGTAGGGCAGCAGATCCGGTGGGACGCCTTCTGCGCTCAGCGCGGCGTCCAGAGCCGAGAAGAAGGTGACGGGACTCCGGTAACTCGCCAGGGTGTCGGGGTCGCTCGCGTTGTGGTCGATGACGATCTGCAGGGCCGCGTAGTAGGCGCACCCGGCATAGTCGGCGTCGGAGTCGGCCCGACCGGCGATCAGCTGCTCCAGCGCCTCCGGCACCGGCAACCCCCAGTCCACGCCTTGGGCGTCGAGATCGGCCTGACGTGCCTGTGCCGTCGCGCGCATGTTCCCCAGGCGTCGTGATTCGTCGGCGCTGAGGTCCAGGGCGGGCACGAAGCGCAGGACCTGGCCGCGGTTCGCCATGCTGAAATTCACTACCTTGCTCATGGGGTCATGCTGCCAAAGGGCACTGACACCCCGGTGTGAGGGACTCCTCCCGGCAAGCGGAGGGGGAAAGTACCCCGTCGGGGGCGGATTCGGGCCACGGCCGTGTCGCCGCCTGCGGTATCGGCATTGACCAGGCATGAACACCATCCAGCGGGCGGCAGTGGCCGGGCTGGCAGTGGTGGCGGTGGCGGCACCGGCCGCGTCCTCCGTCACTGCCGTGCCGGTCTACAAGTGCGCGTCCAGCACGAAGGACATCGACGACACCAGCTATGACGGGCCGTGGCCGGACAACTGGCAGATCAGCGTGACGACGTGCGCGGCCCGGTCCGGGGGGACCGTGTACGCGTACGCCGAAGTGCGCTGGGAAGGGGCCAGCTTCCACCCCGTGGACGACCCGAGCATCTTCGACGGAGCCAAGCTGCGGTTGCAGATCAAGCAGTCCCGCCAGGGCACCGACCCCGTGGTGACCGAGCGCGATTTCCCAGGGCTCGAGGACCGGTTGGAGGACAGCACGCCCACCAGGGCGCGGTCGGGTACCTACCGGACGGAGACCCTCAGCCACCCGGCCGGCCCCGGGGCCTTGGCGGACTCGGTGCTGTTCCTGGACTGGCACGGCGACGGCCGCGGCTACCGGCGCCACGACTACACCGGCTCCCCGACCGTCTGAACTGCTGCCTTCGGGCGGCAGGTGGGCGAGGTCGGTGGCGAGCCGGTACCCAAGGCGATGTCAGGCCCTGGTCGACTGAGTGCTCGCGCCCGGGCGGGGGCCGATGAGGACGCGGGAGAGCAGGCGTGTCGGCCAGTGCCAGGGGGCCCGCGGTCATGTGGAAGAGCTGGGAGAAGGCGGTGTAGGTCCGCGGGTCGTGGGGGACCGTGTCGATCAGCCGGTCCATGAACCAGTTGCCGGCCTTGACCGGCCAGGCCGGCCCCGGCCGCTTCCAGGCGCGGTCGGGGATGGTGGCCATCAGCCACGAGAAGGCGGTGAGGCGAGCCAGTCCCTTCTGGAAGCCCTGTCCGTCGAGGGGAGTGCCATTGCGGCGGCTGCGGAGCATCTGCTCCAGGAGGCGGCCCTCGGGGGCGGCGATGGTCATGCCCTGACCGTAGGCGGGGCTGAACGTGCACACCGAGTCGCCCAGCGCGATCAGTCCGTGGGGCCAGCGGGGGAGGCGGTGGTAGGCGGTCTTGCGGCTGGGCAAGCCGAGGGAGCCCAGCCATTGCGGCAGGTGGGAGGAGCGGCCCCAAGCGTCCACCACGAGATCCGCGACGATCTCGTCCTCGCCGTCGCTGCCCTTGACACGGACCCCCGTGACCCGGCCCGGCCCGGCGGTAAGCAGGCCCGTCACCGCCGGCCCGTCCCGCAAGGTGACGGCCTCAAGCCCGGTGACCCGCCCGCGCAGGACATGCTCCAGCAGGGGCCGGGAGAACGTCTGGATCGGCATGCCCATCGGCATCGGCGCCGGTGTGCCCTCGGGCAGCACCGCACACAGCCCCTCGCCCCAGTCCCACACCGGTGCGCCGGCCTGCTCCGGCTCCGCCCGCAGCCCGGGGAAGTAGCCCTCCAGTACTTCGGCCCCCAGGGCCAGCAGGCCGTGCACATGATGCCCCTGCGGCACCCCGGACCGCGCCGCGGCCCCGGCCGCAAGCCCGCTGCTCACGGCCCCTCCCTGCCCCGATCGGACCAGTGCCATGCCGACGGCGCGATCAATGCGTCACGCTGAGCTGCGGATCTGCCGTCGGGCAGCCAAGGACTGCGGCAACGGCCGGTATGGGCGGGGCGCCGACGCTTCCGGCGCGGCGTGTGCGCTCGCCCGGGCCTCGACCTTGCGCAAGCATGGCTGCATGCCGGCGTGGATCCGTGTGTACGACGAATACCAAGATCTGTGGCAGTACTTCGAAGGCGACGAGGAAGGGTGGGTGACGCGGCAGGTGGACCTGCGGGGTGGTGACGGCGCTGCGGTGACCGCTGCCTCCTTGGAGGAGGTGCTGCGGTTTCAGGAGCAGTCGGACTTCGCCGCGATGAGCCGCTATCAGCAGCGGTACGGAGTGATCGCCGAGGGCAGGCTCACGGCCTGGGACGGAGCTCCGCGCGCCGGCCGGATTTCGGCGGAGGAGTTCGAGCGCGTGTGGTTGGACGCCCGGCGCGCCCTGGGCTCCGCCGCTCCCTGAGAGCCGGCCGGCCACTCAGCCTCCGCGGGCTCTCGGGCCGGCCGAGGACCTCGACCACCGTCAGTTGCGCGGTGCGCCGGTCGTTGCCCGGCGGCGGCAGTCTTCCGAGCCGAGGAAGTCCAGCAGGAGACCGGTGGTCTGGGTGGGGAGCTCCAGGGAGGGGAGGTGGCCGGCCCCGTCGAGCTCGACGTGGCGGGCGTGGGGCAGGATACGGGGCAGCCGGGCGGCGATCTCACGGAAGTCGGCGACGTCCTGCGAGCCGCCGACGGCGAGGCAGGGGACCGTGATCCGGGAGAGGTCGGGAGCCGCTTCGGCTTCCGTTTCGTCTGATGCCTGGTCCGCGGCCTCGGCCGCGGCGGCAGGTTGGGCCTCGCCCGCCTCGTGCCCGGCGTCCGCCGGCCGGTCCGCTGCCTTGGCGGCCTGGGCCGCGTACCAGGCGGCGAGTTGGACCTCGAAGGCGTGGCGCTGCATGTCGGCCACCGCGGCCCGGGTCTCGGGCGTGGCCTGTGGGCCGAGCCAGTACTCGACGTTGAGGGCGACCGCGGCCTCGACGTCGCCGGCCTCGAGCAGCGCGTCCTCCTCGGCCCCGAAGGCCCGGAGCGCGGCGCTGGGTTCATGGCCCGGCAGGCCGGGGCAGAGCAGGGCGAGGGCGGTGACGCGCTCCGGGTACCGGGCGGCCGTTTCCAGGGCCACGCGGCCGCCGAACGAGGAACCGACCAAAGCGGCACGCTCGATGCCGAGGGAGTCGAGGAGCGCGCGTACGTCGTCGGACGCCTCGTGCGGACGCGTGAAGTCGGCGGGGGTTTCGCCGTGCCCGCGGAAGTCGGCGCGCACGACCCGGTATCCGGCGTCCGCGAGAGCCTTCCACTGCGGGTCCCACATGCGGCGGTCGCAGACGCCGGAGTGGAGGAGCAGTACGGCGGCGCCGTCCCCGGTCTGGTCATGAGAAAGGATCATGGCGTTGATCGTACGAGGATCGCGAGGAGCGTACGCCGGAGCATTCTCGGAGCGCTGCCACGCCTCCACACGAGGGACGTTCGCCCACGCGTCGGCCGGCCGCCCTACCACTGCCAGCGCAGCTCGGGCTGGTAAGGACTGCAGGGCTTCAGACTGAGTCGAGGCTTCAGCATCGCGAGGTCGTCCTGGTGGAGGCAGCTGCCGCCCGTTCCGATCCTTCCGTCTTTGTCGCGCCACCACGTCTGGGAGCCTGAACCGCTGCAGGGGGCCATCACGACCTCCGTCGAAGCGGTGAGACAGGCCCCGGCTCCGGCGTCTTTGATGGTGCCGCCCGCAAAAGTCCATCGCTGGGTGGGACTGCCGTCGCAGTCGGCCGTGGTAACGGCGCCAGGGGCGAACCGGCGGGGGTCCCTCGCCAGGCAACGTTCGACCGCGGCCTTCGTGTTGGTGCGGCCCACCGCTGACATGATCTCGCCGGGACGGGGCTGTCGATGGGTCCTCGTGTGTTCTCGCGCGATCCACCGACGGAAATTCTCGCTGAGGGCGGGTCGTGTCGGGCAGGGGCCGGTGAAGCATCCCGCGTAGCGGAGATACGTGTCGTAGACGGTTTCCTTGTCGCGCCGCTGTTGTGGAGTGAGATTTGCCGGGAGGAGCGAGAGACCGTAACCGACGTACGACGCGACCGCCGGGCGGGTGGGAGCGACGAAGGCGGCCTTCCTGAAGAACCGCCCCGTCATCTCGTGATCGCTGTGATCGGCCGGATTCGGTGGGCCGACCCCGAAGGTGGCGCTGTCGTAGTCGAGCGTCAGGATGCGTTCGGCCTTCCGGAGGGCAAGGACTTCGGAGATCACCGAGGTCAACTCTTCCCTGGTGTAGGACCTCGCTCCGTCCACCGGCTTGATCGTGGCGATCTGCCCGCGAAACAGCTTCAGCAGGCTCTGCCTGGAGTACCGCGCGCTCCCGACGCCCTTCGAAAGCCCGTCGGGCAGCCGCAGGAAGACCAGCCGAACGTCGGGGCGGCCACCGAGAACGAAGGACACGAGGCGGTGGCCCCGCACCCTGAGATCGCTGCGGTGCCAGCGGTTCGGAACACCCGCCATCTTCGCGTAGGACGCCCGTAGGCCTTCTTCGCGTTGTTGCACGTAGGAGTCCTCGGCGAACGAGCGCCCGGCGTCCCCGGCGGTCAGATACACGGTGCCGACGGAGCACTTTCGGCGGATCAGGCGCTGGACCTCGGGATTGATGAAGAGCAGATCATCATCCTGATGTGCCACGCCTGTGAGCGTGGGCCGGCACCCCGTGTCCGGCTCCACACCTCTCCGGGTACCCCCGTAGGCAAGCGTGACGTCGACCAGCAGGAGGGAAGGGACCCCGCTGAGCGCGATGCCCAGGGTCAGAGCGAGCGCCCGCCAACGGAACCGCCTGCCGCGCGGGATACGGTGCTCCCCGTCCGGTGGCGGGCCCCTCCTGCTGTCGACCGACTCGGATTCGGACTTGGGCTCGGACCTCACCTCGGACCCCTTCGGCGGACTCGTCCTTCCATGCGCAGACAGCCGGTATCACGCGAGCTCGGTGTGCTGGGTCCGATGCTATGGGTGAGCGTGGTGTGGCAGCGACGCGGGCGGGCCGATCGGTGGACCTACTACCGACCGGCTGGCTCTGTCGACCCGGGTATGGGCGAGGGCATCGGCTGCCTCCGTCGGGACTGCAGGGTGATCAGGTATCCGGCCAGGCCGCAGCCGAGCCCGATGAGCGTGAGGAGGCACCCCCCGGCCAGCAGGAGGACCATCGTGATCGCGACGCCCGGGCCGTCGAGCGCCCGCTCCTGGACCGCATCCACCGGGATCGTGCCGTTCTGTCCGTCCGTGAGGAAAAACCGGGAGTCACGCGAGGTCACCCGGTTGTCGCCCATCACGAAGAGCCGGCCTTCGGGTACCCGCAGGTCATACGTCCTGCCGTCACCGACGGGATCGCCTCCGGCGACGTACGTTTCGCGCAGCGGTCTGCCGTTCACCAGTACCTGCTTCCCGTCACAGGCCACCCGGTCGCCGCCGATACCGATGACGCGCTGGAAGACGATGTCCGTATCCGCGTAGCGCCCCGGCAGGTTGTAGAAGACGGCATCGCCGCGATGTACCTCGCTGCCGTCGATCTTCGTCGTGAAGACGATGTCGCCTTGCCGGTACGTCGGCTGCATTGCATCGGAGCCGATGCTGTGGCCACCGAAGGCGGAGTCCCCCAGCAGCCACGTAGCCACCGCCAACAGCAACCCCACGGGCGTCAGCACCAGCCCCGTGATCCACAGCCCTCGCCCCGGTCTCATCCCTCAGCCCCTCCCGGCAGTCAGGCCCGCACCCTACCGATACGGGTCGGCGCTCCCACCGGGAGGGGGACGGGAGCGGTCTGTCGTCGCGGCTGCCGGAGCGGGTAGGTGCAGGACGACGTTCCACACCCTTCCCCCGGGATTTTCGCTCGAACGGCTGCATGCGGGCCGGTTTGCCGTGGAGCATGCCGGCCGCGGCAGCGGGGTACGACCCTCCGGTACGGCGCATCGTAGGAGCGACTGAAGAACAGGGTGTCGGAAGTGATTCGAAAACTGCAGGCGGTCGCGCTGGACTGCGCCGATCCGGTACGGCTCGCGGAGTTCTACGCCGCTCTCCTCGGCGGCCGGGTGGTCCCGGATCCGGATGATCCTGACTGGGTCGAGGTGCACGGGTTCGAGGGAACGCCGCTGGCCTGCCAGCGCGTGGACGGCTACCGGCCGCCGGAATGGCCCGGCCAACAACGCCCGCAGCAGCTCCACCTCGACTTCGACGTCGACGACCTCGACGGGGAGGAGAACCGGGCGCTCGCCCTCGGCGCGACCGTGCTGGAGCGCACGGACCAGCTTCGCCCGGAAGCCAACTGGCGGGTCTACGCCGACCCCGCGGGCCACCCCTTCTGCCTCTGCCTCCACTGAACGCGCCGCGCCGCGGCGAGGAAGTGCAGAACAGCGCGCGTCGCCTCCGCGCGCCCGTGTCGCGCGCCTTCCCGCGCCCCCCGGGCTTCTGCTCGACTGTGCCCCTTCCGACCAGCAGGGGAGCCAGTCATGGAAAAGCCCGTCACCGGCCGCACCGCCCGCCGACTCCTCGCGGCTGTGGCCGGCGTCGCCGCAGCGGTCGCCTTCTCGCTCGCCACGGCGCCCGAGGCGGCCGCCTCGGCGGGCGGCTGCACCGTCTCCACCGGGCCCGGCTACGTCTGCGTGAACGTGGACGGCTCCGGCCTGCGCGTCAACAAGGGCAACGTCGTGCGCACGAAGCCCGACGGCATCTGCAATTACCGGGCCGCCCTGGTCGCCAAGTACCCCGGCAAGGCCGACACCTACTACTGGGGGAGCTACCACAACGGCTGCGTCTACGGCCGGGCCTACGTGGACGTAACCGTCCAGTGGACGTTCGCCAACGGAGTCCGGATCTGCGGCTACTTCTACGAGAGCGGATCCCTGCAGCCGGGCCAGCCCTGCATCACCGTCCAGCGCTAAGACCCGCTCACGCCTGGTCCCCCGGGGCTCCGACCAGCCTTGTGGCGATTAAGTTGAGTGCGCCCTTGTCAAGTTTTCTGCGGCAGGAAAGGGGCAGGGGCGGCGCTGCCGTTGGCAGGCCGCGCGCGGGGCGATGGGCGTCCCGCGTTCCGCCACCCGTTTCTCCCACCCGTTCCGCCACTCCATCCGCCTCCCCGGTCGTCCCCCACAGCGTTCATGGAGCAGCATGGAAGAGAATCCTCGACCGGCGCGCCCGAGCCGGCCGCGCGGAGCAGGGAGCGTTGTGCCATGGCCCCACACGAGCCGCCGCATCACGAGCGCGACCCGGCGGGGCCGTCGCCCCCGGGCGGGCTGCTCGATCTGCTCAGCGTGGCCGCCATCGTGCTGGACGCCCGCGGACGCATCGTGTTCTGGAGTCCCCAGGCCGAGGAGGTCTTCGGCTACACCGCCAAGGAAGCCCTGGGCCAGTACGCAGCCATGCTGGTCCGCGACCAGCACAGAGACCTGGTGACCAGGCTGTTCGCCGAGGTGATGAGCACCGGGGCGAGCTGGGCCGGCGCATTCCCCATCCGGCACAAGGACGGCAGCACACGCCTGGTGGAATTCCGCAACATGCGGCTGCTGGACGACCTCGGCGACACCTACGCCCTGGGCATCGCCGCCGACCGGACCACGCTGCAGCAGGTCGAGACCGACCTCGCGCTCTCCCAGCGCCTGGTCTCGCAGGCTCCCATCGGCATCGCCCTCCTCGACCCCGACCTGCGCTACCTGCTGATCAACCCGGCCCTGGAGCGGATCAACGGCCTCCCGGCCGCCGACCACATCGGCAAGCATCCCCACGACATCCTGTCCTTCCTCGATGTCGCCACCATCGAGTCCGCGATGCGCCACGTGCTGCTCACCGGCACGCCCGTGATCGACCAGTACACCGTCGGCCGCACCCCGGCCGACCCCGACCACGATCACGCCTGGTCGGTGTCGTACTTCCGCATCGAAGGCGCCGGCGGCCGGGTGATCGGCGTGGCGAATTCGGTGGTGGACGTCAGCGAACGCCACCAGGCCACCACCGAAGCGGACCGGGCCCGGCGCCGCCTGGCCGTGATCGCCGACGCCTCCGCCAGGGTCGGCACCACCCTGGAGGTCGAGCACACCGCGAAGGAGCTGGTCGACGTCGCCGTGCCCGACCTCGCCGACATCGCGACGGTCGACGTCCTCGACGACGTCCTCGCCTTCCGCCCCACCACCCCCTCCCACGATCCGGGCCCGGAGATGTTCCGGGCGCTCGCGGTGACCGCCGCCTACCCCACCGACGCCACGGCCGCCGCGCTGCAGGCCGGCGACCTCGCGACGTTCGGAGCCGACCGGCTGATCACCCGATGCGTCCACACCGGACAGGCCATCGTCGTCAGCCACGCCGACCGCAACGATCTCCAGCACATCGCCCGCGATGCCGAAGCCGCGGCCACCTTCGCCCAGGCGGGCGTCCACTCCTACCTCGCAGTGCCGCTGATCGCCCGCAACGAGGTCCTCGGCGTCCTCGACCTGCTACGGGCCCGGAACCCGCTGCCCTTCGACGAGGACGACGTCCTCCTCGCCGGGGAGATCGCAGCCCGGGCCGCCGTCGCCATCGACAACGCCCGCTGGCACCAGAGCGTCCGCAACACCGCCGAAACCCTCCAGCGCAGCCTCCTGCCCGGCCACCCGCCCCCGCTCAACGGCCTGGACGTGGCCTCCCTCTACCAGCCCGCCCTGGCCACCCAGGAGGTCGGAGGCGACTGGTACGACGTCATCCCCCTCGTCGGCGACAAGACCGCTCTGGTGGTCGGCGACGTCATGGGCAACGGCATCGACGCCGCCGCCACCATGGGCCGCCTGCGCACCGCCACCTGCGCCTTCGCCGACCTCGACCTCGCACCCGACGAGGTCCTCCGCCACCTCGACAAGATCACTCGAGGGCTCGAGCACTACATCGCCACCTGCATCTACGCCGTCTACGACCCCCACGAACACCGGTGCCGGATCGCCAACGCCGGACACCTCCCGCCCGTCCTCGACACCGCCGACGGTCACCGCCGGCTGCTGGACCTCCCCACCGGCGCGCCGCTCGGCGTCGGCGGTGTCCCCTTCGACACCACGTCCTTCGAGCTATGGCCCGGCGACCGGCTCGTCCTGTACACCGACGGCCTCGTCGAAACCCGCCACCACCCCATCGACGACCGCCTGAACACGCTGCTGCGCACCCTCGACGAACCGCGCCGGCCCCTGGAGGACACCTGCCACTGGCTCCTGCGCGCCCTGCGCCACCCGGACGACCACGACGACGTCGCCCTCCTCATCGCCGAAGCCACCCCCGTACCTCCCCGCGCCCCCATGAGCACGTCGACCGGACGACCCGCATGACGCGAGCCGTGTCCCGCAGACCCCCGGCGCCAGGCGCCAGGCCCGAGAGCACCGGGGCGTGGTGTTGGACTCATCTCAGCGAACCGGCAAAGATCTTCGTGCTTTCCGCCAGTACGGACTCCTGCGGAGGAGGCACGAGACTCTCCACCGAGGGCCGCGGCTCGTTCCGGGAGCCGACGCCACAAATCGAGGGGGGACACCACGATGAGTGGTCAGTTGTACGACGGTATCGGCGAAGCCTTCGAAGGCTTCAAGACCCTGCCCGTCATTCGCTACGGCGAGGTACCGGGCTTCCTCGCCCTGGTCGGCGACGTCACGGGCAAGTCCGTGCTCGACATCGCCTGCGGTACCGGTTTCTACAGCCGTGAGCTCAAGCGCCGCGGCGCGTCCCGCGTCTTCGGATTCGATATCTCCGGCGCGATGGTCGACGCGGCCAAGGCGCTCGAGCAGTCCGAGCCCCTGGGCATCGAGTACGAAGTGGCCGATACGGCCACCCTGCGGGACTTCGACGAGCCGTTCGACGTCGCCATCGCCGTGCAGGCGTTCAACTACGCGAGCGATGTCGCCGAGATCGAGCGGATGATGCGCAACATCCGGCGCAGCCTCGTGGCCGGCGGCGCGTTCTACCTGTTCGTGATGCACCCGGCGTTCGACTTCGGCGGCCCGTCGCTCGAGAAGTACGGGTTCCTCTGCGAGGCGACCGGCAAGGACAACGAGATCGGCCGCGGAATCCGGCTCACCGCACTGCTCGATCCGCCGGTCTCCTTCGAGGCCGTCACGCCGTCGAAGGAGACGTACGAACGAACCCTGGAGGCGGCCGGGTTCACCGGTACCGAGTGGGTTCCGCTGGCCGTTTCCGAAGCGGGCGTGCAGAAGTACGGCGAGGAGTTCTGGGCGGACTACGCCGCGAACCCGCCGCTGACGATGATCCGGTGCACCGCCTGACCCCTGGTCTGGCGACACCCCCGCAGGTCCCTGGCCGAGCCGATGGCCAGGGGCCTGCCCCCGGCCCTGCCCCCCGTTGTCAGATAAGGCCGTGCGGGGCGATCGCGAGTAGCGCGATGTCGTCGTGGAGGCTGCGGGTGTGGCGGGGGAGGTCGGTGTTGAGGAAGTTGACGACGTCCGCGGGGCCCGGCGCCGGGCGGCCGGCGTATCGCTGACGGAGCCGCTCGGCGAGCGGGTAGAAGTCGCCCGCGGTGTCCCGTGCTTCCACCACCCCGTCCGTGACCAGCAGCAGCACGTCTCCCCGGGTGAACGGGTGGCTCCAGGCCGGCGGATCGTCGGCGGCGGCCAGGGCGCCCAGTCCCAGCGGCAGCGCCGGCGGGCCGTCGAGGACGCGCACCTCGCCCCCGGAGATCAGCACGGGCTCCACGTGACCGTGGTTGGCCACCGTCAGGCGCTGTGTGAGGCTGTCGTACTCGATCAGCACCGCCGTCGCGAACAGTTCCTCGTCCGGGATCTCCGCCGCCTCCCGGGCCAGGCGCCGCTCCAGCCGCGCGGCGACCGCCGGCAGGTCCGGCGCATCGTAGACCGCCTCGCGGAAGCTGCCGAGGATCGCAGCCACCGTGCGCACCGCCTGCAGTCCCTTGCCGCGCACGTCACCGATGATGGCCCGCTCTCCCGCGCTGGTCGGGCGGATGTCGAACAGGTCGCCGCCCACCATGGTCCCGGCCTCGCTGGGCCGGTACAGCCCTGCTGCCAGCACGTGTCCGACCCGGTGCGGTACGGGACGCAGCAGGGCGCGCATCAATGCCTCGGCGACCGAGTTGGCGTGGACGAGGTGGCGCTCCTGGCGGCGCCGGTGCGCCGCCAGCACGGTCGCCAGGATCCCCACCAGCGCTGTCGCGATGTCGGCGGTGACGTGGTGGGTCTCCCACAGGTGGTGGGAGATGGCCGCGAGGACGCCCTCCAGGGCGATCGCGAAGACGGTGAGGGCGGCCACGACGGCCGGACCGTAGGCGTAGGCGGCGATGGCGGGCAGGGCGATGAGGAAGAAGCTCACCGCCCACTCCTTCTGCAGCGTTGCCTCCAGGAGGAGGACGAAGGCGACGTAGACGAACGGCAGCAGGCGTGTCCACGCGGGCGGTACGGCGGGCCGGAAGCCGGACTGCTCCGGCGTGACGGCGAGCGGGCCGTCGGGGCGCGGGCGGCTCATCGGCCGCCCCCGGCTTCCGTTCGGGGCTGCGCCGGTTGGCGGGATGCATACACATGGGCCTCCGGTGACGTGCGCTGTCGACGGTGACAGCGTGAGCAAGGAGGACGGCCCAGGCGTCGATTGGGCTGAACGCGGTATGTTGTATGCGGACGACCACCCCCCGCCCCGCAGCGGCCGGGCGCCTCGGCGGACCGTGACCGTGCCGAGCTTCACGCCGAGCGCGGACGGGGGAGGGGCGAATGGTCACCGCGCCGGTCCGTAGGAGGCGCTCGCATCGGGAAGGCCCTCCGCGCCTGCAGCGCCGGCCTGCGGTGCGATCAGCGCGACCTCGTCGACCGTTCGCTCGTCGCCGCAGACCCCGACGCCCGGCCCGCCCGGTACCGGCTCCTGGGTGCGGTGAGGGAGTTCGCGGCCGAGCAGCCGGCGCTCAGCGGCTCTGCCGACGTCACGAGGCAGCGGCATGCCGTGTACTACCGGTCGCTCGCCGCGCGGATCCGGACGGACGTTCCCCCGGGCCGGGACTGGGTACGCCGGGCTCTCGCCCGACTGGAACCGGAACCACCTGCGGCGCGCCGCCGTTTGCTGTACGCCGCCGGACTGATCTCCTTCAGCCACGACCTCGACGAGGCAGCAGGCACCTTCCGGGAGGCGGCCCGCCTCGCAGAGGAATGCGGGGACGTCGAGCTGCAGTTGGAGGCCCTGGCCCAGCTGTCGGTCGTCCGGTGCCTGCTGGGCCGCGCGGCCGAGGCCGCAAATATCGCCGAAGCCGTACTGGCACCGGCACTCGCGTACGGAACCGAATGGTCAGTGGCCGAGGCGCGGGTCGCCGTCGCCGTCGCACGGTGCGGCCTCGGCGATCTGGAGGGAGCCGCGGAACAACTGGCACAGGCCGAAGAGGTCTTCGTACGCGCGGGCCTGCGCGAGGGGTTGGCCACCACCCGCTGGGCACAGGCCGAGGTCGCGTACCACGCGGGTGACGGGGAACGCGCCGCGGCGCTGTCCGCCGCCGCCCTGCGTGACACGGCCCTCGGCGATGACCTGCTCGCAACGGTCTGCCGACAGGCGCAGCACGCCCACAGCGGGCCGCCACCCTTCTGGCCGCCGTGGAAACACTCCGCGCCTCGACGGGGCGCAAACCCGCCGCGGTGGAACAGCCGCTTCTGGATGCCCTCGAACGGCGGGTCCAGAGCGAACTGGACGCATCCGTCCTCGCCGAGGCGCAGAAGCGTGGTGCTGCCATGACCGCGGAACACGCCATCTGCTACGCACTCGAGCCGGGTATGACTGCCTGAGCCGCGAGGGAGCAGGGGCTCCCGCGCAAGCCCGGCGCTTCCAGTGCGTTCAGCGGATGTGCGCTTGGACCTCGCGGTAGACCTCCGCGTCAAGGGGGAAGGCCGTGTGCCCGAGGCAGGCGGTCTGGTGGTTCACCGCTCCTGCCAGGGCGACGGTCGTGTCAGGGTTGATGATGCTGTCGCAGGACGACATCCAGGTGGCGTAGCGCGGGGAGCCGGGGGTTTCGTCGCCGGCGTTGAGCGCCGTGAGGAAGGCAGAGCCGGGCCGCATCTCGGCGCAGGCAGCTCCGCCGCACCAGTAGGCCGTGTTGGTCCCGTGGTTGGGGCCTGCCAAGGAGACCCACGCGTCGACCTTGGAGTCACCCCCGAGGTTCTTGATGTAGTAGCGGGACGAGAGCGAGCCCATGGAGTGGGACACGACATCGACCTTGGCGGCGCCGGTGGCCGCCAGCACGCGGTCGATCTCGGCGGCGAGCCGGTCGGCGGTCGTGGCATTGGACTGGCTGGTCGGGTACGTCCACTGGTGGAGCCGGTCGGCGGGCCAGCCGTCGGACCGGAAGCGTGCGGCCATGCTGTCCCACGTCGAGCCGTCGGAGTTCCAGCCGTGGACGAAGACGACGGGATCGGGGCGTGTGTCCGCCGCGCCGCCGGACGGTGCTGTCGGCTCGGCCGAGGCGGCTTGGGGGAGGAACGCCGCTGCGAGGGCGAGGGCGAAGGCTGCGGGTACGACGCGCAGGATGTCGGTGCTCACGGGTAAGGGTGTAGTGAACCGCCTTGCGGACGGCAGGCCGGGAGCGGCCCCGGTCACCCGCTCGGCTGCCCGTTTTCACTCCAGGAACGTTTCGGCGCCGCCGTGAGCACCCCGCACATGTTCCGGGTCGTGGCGCACCGCCAACCCTGCTGCGGGGTTCGTCACGGGGCGGTCGGCCCTGTGGCCCTTTGCCCGTCGACGGGGAGCGTCTGCAGCCGCATGATCCTGAGAGTGACCACGTAGGAGACCACGACCGCGACGATCACCAGCGGCATCACGGTCAGCCCCTGGGCCCCGAGCAGCAGGGTGGCGAGCAGGACGCAGGTCATCGGGAGCTTGAGCATGGCGACGCTCAGCGCACCGACCCCGATCGCGAAGCCCGTGGTGGTGTCGAGGCCGGGCAGGTGGGACAGGGCCAGTCCGCCCGCGCCGCCCACGAACAGCGCCGGGAACACCGGACCGCCGCGGAAGGCGCTCAGCGAGAGGCAGTAGGCGAGCGACTTGAGCACGACGAGGAGCACCAACGCGCCGACGGAGTAGCCGGCGTGGTCGGCCAGGAGGGGGCCGATGGTGCTCTCGCCCGAGTACAGCACTGCCGAGAGCGACTTTCCGGTCAGGGTGGTGAAGAGCAGGGCGAGCGCTCCGATGAGGACGCCCGCCACCACGGTGAGCGTCATCCTTCGCCGCTCGACGTGCGTCTTCAGGAGCAGCGCGGAGCGGCGGATGGCCTCGCCGAGGAGCGAGGCCGTGAGGCCGGCGGCGATCGCCCAGCCGAACGCGGCAAGGGTCGGCCGATCCGCGGGCGGTACGTGGGCGAGGGACAGGGAGTAGGTGCCCAAGCCGGTCCAGGAGTCCAGACCGGTGAAGATCAGCGAGCCGATGCCTGCGGCGAGCAGGCCGGGCACCAGCACGACGCCCAGCATCCTCCCGGCCAGGCCGGATGCTTCCATCAGCAAGAACGCGCCGAGCACGGGTGAGCCGAGGAGTTCGCTGATCGCCGCGAAGCTGCCCGCCGCTCCGATGAGGGCGAGGGCGCTGGGAGGGGCGTCGCGTTGCAGAAACCGGATCGCGCCGACGGCCAGGCCGCCGCCGAGAGCGATGAGCGGGGCCTCCGGCCCGAGGACGACGCCGAGACTGAGCGAGGCGATCGAGGCCAGAGCGACTCCGGGGACCGCCGATGCGGAGGGGGTGTCGCCGGTCTTGAGCCCTTCGGCGGGCTCGTGCCCGCCCCGGCCCGGCAGGTGGCGGATGGTGAGGGCGACCAGCACGCCGGACACGGCGAGGACGGGAATGGCCCACCAGTGCGGTGTTCCGCTGAAGCCGAGGCTCCTGGGCAGGTCGTCGTAGACCAGGGACTGGAGTGTGGAAACGAGGGCAAGGAAGCCGTACGCCACCGCCGAGATCGGGACGCCCAGCACCGCCGCCATCACCAGCAGGGTCACGTAGCCCCGGCTGCGGACGATCGCCAGGGGATCCTGTGGGGCTTCGGCAGTCTCGGCGGCCGGTCCGGCCGGCATACGCATCCACTCCTCGGCAAGACGGTCCTGGGACACGGCGGGTCTCGTAACCCCGTCACGTGATATCACGTGACGGAGGCTCAGACGGGCTGCCGTGCCTGCAGGGCCAAGAACTCCGCAGCGGTCATCCGTACGGGTTGCACGGGACTGGCGAGCGCGGCGGGAGGGCTGTCGGAGGGGCGGGCGCGGAGAGCGACGGCGGATGGCGCGCGGCACCGGCGTGGCTGGCTTGACCCGTCGGGCCGGGAGCCGCAGAGTCGGGACGCGGCGCCACGCAGACGCCCACACCGCTGCCCACCAGGCACGCCGTGCAAGACGCCCCTCTCCAGGAATCCTGGGCGGGTCTGACCTCCGGGAGCGATGGTGTCGATGGTCGCAGACCTGGTCGTGATCGGCACGGCCATCACCCTCGGACCGCTGCACAACACCGCCTTCATCCTGCTGCTCGCGTCACACCGCGGCGTGCGCAAGGGCCTCGTCTTCCTGCTGTCCTGGCTGGTCAACCTGGTCGTGGTGGTTGCCTGTGTCGTGCTGCTGACCGGCGGGACTCCTCCCGTCCACCACAGCACGCCGTCAACCGCCGCCGTCGCCGCCAAGCTCGCGATCGGCGTCGGCCTCGTGCTGTTCGGTGGCTACCGGTTCCGGCAGCCGCCCCGCCCGTACCGGCCCCCGAAGTGGACGGCCCGCATCGACAACGCCTCGCTCGTCACCGCCGCCGGACTCGCCTGGTTGCTCCAGCCGTGGGCCATGGTCGCTGCAGGTGCCGCCACGGTCGTCGCAGCCGACCTCTCCTCACTCTCCGACTGGCTGGCCCTGACGGCCTACTGCCTGCTGGCCACCCTCAGCCTTCTGGCCATGGAGCTGTACACCGTCTGGGCGCCGGTCACCGCCCAGGCTCGGCTGAGCGGCCTGCGGATGTGGCTCGAACACCACCAGGACCCGTTGATCGTCACCCTCTCAGTGCTGGCCGGACTCTGGCTGATGAGCACCAGCATCTACGCACTCGTCACCTGACGGGGAGCTCCACCCGGGGCCGGGCAGGCCGCGCACTCGGCCCGATGGCGTTGTGGCGAGTTGCTGCGATCACGCGACGCCGTCTCAAGCCCACACCACCCTGACCACGGCGTGGGCCTGCTGCAGCCGCCCGCCCGTAGAACCCTTGAAGGCGCCTGTGAGGGTCGAGGAATTCCTGCCTGACCTGCGCATCGCTTGGCGGCGTCTGCATCGAGGACCTCGGCAGCGGCGTAGAGGTCATTGACGGCATGCCAGACCTTGTCGATCGAGACGGCGATCCCCGCTGCGCACTCGGAGGGCCGGTTCTCCCAAGCCTCCCGCATGAAGCCCGCAAGCCAGGTGTGGTCGTCCCGGATCTCGGATTCCGCGACGGCGCGCATGTGCATGTGGATGCTCACAGCGACGAGTCCTCGAGTTCGGCGGCCCGCCTGTCGGGCCGAACGCACAGAACCTACTCGAGGGCACTGACGGCGAGATGCGACCGGCCCCCGCACGGCTCGGTGACCGGCTCCCGGGCCCCTCGTTCGGGCCGGGGCCGGGGGCCGGTCATCGTCGCGGCAGTGGGTTATTCGCCCTGGAGCCTGGCCAGGATCCATTCGCCGAGCTCCTCGGTCATCAGCGTGTGTCCCTCGTTGGCACTGGCGCACATGAAGGCGTCGAGCTCACTGTCGGCGGGGTCGATCTTGCTGTACAGCGTGTCGTGGTCGTCGATGTCGCCGGCCGCCACCGCGCTGACGCTCGGGACGAACGTGCTCGTGTTGTACGTGAGCTCGGCCGGTACGCCTTCCAGGAGCCCGGCCAGGAAGGCGGCGGTCCCGAAATTGCCCGGCCGGCCCGGGAGGTTGTGCGCTTCGGGGAACAGGCCACCGGGAGCGCCGTCGATGTCCGGCAGGCCGCGCGTCGTGATCGGGATCTCGGTGGCTCCGGCCTTCTTCAGGACGGCGACGACCTGTTCTCCCGTGTTCTGCGTGTCCAGACGGGTACCCGTCAGCTCCTGACCGGCGGTGCGCATCGCCGTCACGCCGGCCGGGATGTCGTTTCCGGCACCGGTGCCCGTACCGTTTCCGACCCCGAGCCGTCGTACGCCCTCGGGCCAGCCGCCGACCCGCTCGAGTTCGGCAAGGAAGTCGATGCGGGCCTGGTCCTGGCGGGCCTCGGCGCCGACGGCATCGATGTGCCAGCGCAGCAGCTGTCGGGCGGCCGGGCTGTTGACGAGCACGGAGAAACTGCCGAGGAGTTCGCCGAACCCCGGGACCGAGCCCCAGTTGTCCTTCACCCAGTGCGCGAACGCCTGCACTCCGATGGGCAGCCAGGCGCCGCGGTGAGGGGTGTCGTAGGAGAGGTAGGTCGAAGTCTGGGGGTCGTCACCTGCGTGCTGCATCTTCGCAAGGGCGTAGCGCGTGACCAGCCCGCCCATGCTGAAACCGCCGACCGTCAGCTTGGCGGTCCCCTCGCGGTCGGCGATCGCCTTCCCGATGCACTGGATCGCCACGTCGGCGTTGTCGATGATGGACGCGGACCGCTCGTCGAAGCCGAGGAGAACCAGGTCGAAGCCGGCCTCCCGCAGCTTGGAAACGAAGGGGTACTCGCCGTTCTCCAGGGCGTTCCAGAGGGCGTCGGGATCGCTCTTGCCGGCGGAGAAGCCGTCGGAGAGGATCACCGGTCGCTTGACCCGGCTCTGGCCCGGCGTGCTGTAGAACACCCAGGCGGTTCCCCCTTCGAGGGGCCACGAGGTGTCCCAGGGGGAAGTCCTCGGGTACGCGGGCTGGGCGCCCGGCATGGCGTTGTCCCAGATGCTCACAACAGACATGGACATGAGTCCGGCTCCTCTGTCTCGGGGCGCGGCCGGGCAGTGCCACCACCCGTGGGGCCGCCACTTTCAGGGCGAAAGCGGACCTATGATCCCGAGGAGTAGATCCCGCTTCCACTCAATCCGGACCACATCACCCCTTCGCCTCAACGCCCTTTCCGCGCAGGTCACAGGGCCATCAGGGAAGAAACGATGATGCGGATCCAAGGCCCGGAAGCATTCGGCCGGGCGTGAAATGTGGTGGAGGGCGACTTCGAGCGCCCCACCCTGCTTTCACGTGGGAGGGGAGGGACGGCGACAGCCAGAGGACTGCGGGGGCCCGAAGTACCCGATCTGGTTCACCAACCGAGTCGCTCGGTGAGGGCGTCGACGTGCTCCGGCTGAGTCAGGACGGACATCGCCGCTTCGTATCTGCGATGGAGTGCGGCGGCGTCTCGGCGCAGCACGCGAAGGCGCATCCGCATCCGCAACCGCGTCCGCCATGGGTGCCACAGCGCCCGGAGCAGGTGTTGGGCTGTCGCCCGCCGGTATTCCTCGCACTGCGTCATGAGTTCCTCGAGCGACTCGCCCAGGACACCGCCCAGGCGGAGATCGATCACTCTGACGACCTTGCATTGCAAGGCACGTTCCTCGCCGCCTCCGGCGAAGTCCAAGACCCTGCGGGGAATGCCGGCCGAGAGCGCAGCCACCACGAGATCCGCGACCGCTTCCCGCTGGGCGTGCTCGGCGTCGCGGCCGTCCTCCAGGACCGGCTTGACGCCGAAACGCGTCTCCCGTCGGCTCGGCACGATGTCGTACACACCCTCGCGCACCGCTGCGACGCGGAGGAGCTGTTGCATGACCGCTGCTCGCAGCTGCCGGCGTTCCTGGTTCCTGGAGAGGTAGTTGGTCACCGCGCCGCCGACGACACCGCCGGCCGTGGTGTATGCCAGGTCCATCCATCCAGGCATGGAAACCGCCTCACTGCGCCGCAGACCAGCAGATCACTTCACTCCGAAACGGTCCGAGCGTAATCGGGCTGCCGAGCCCGGGGAAGACCGAGATCACGTGGAGCACGCCCTGGGGGCCTCGCTCCCAGTGGGGTGCGGCTCTGATCGTGAACTTCGGTCAGGCGAAGCCGATCGGATCCGGTCCGGGGCCGGCTTCCCGGTCAGCCCGGACATCGTGCGCACCTACGCCCATGTCGTGCCCCGGGCCGCCGACCTGCCCGCCCCCCGACCACGCCCCCCCAGGGCCGGTGTCGCTCGATTTCCCGATGGCCCGGGACGACACCGGGGACGTGGCCCTGCTCCGACTGGACCGGCCGGTGCCGGGCACCTGCCCGGCACCGCTGGTCGACGGCACTGCCTACCTGATCCCCTCGGCCCAGCTCGTCGACGAGTGAAGGCTGCTGTCGACGGGCGCCGTACGGAAACCACCCTGCGGCTGAGCGGCGTTGCAGCGGCTCGGCCTTCCGCAGGACGGACGCGCGTCCCGCGAGAAATCGCCGTGCGTCCGGTCCGGACCGGGCGGGGTCAGGTCCGCGCGGCCCCGCGGATCGGCGTGGTGAGCCGGGACCTCAACCGTCGCCGCCGGGGGAGTGCGGCCGCCGAAGCCCCTCGAGGAGTAGTGCGATCATCCGGCGGGGGTCGTAGCGGGGGTCGCTGTCCCGTCCGATGCAGAGGTTGCCGATGCCGCGCATCAGCTCGTAGGGCTGGATGCCGGCTCTGGCTTCGCCGGCGTCGACTGCGGCGTCGAGCAGTTGACCGCAGACGGGCATCAGGCGGTCGAGAAAGTGGGTGTGCAGCGAGGCGAAGCGGTCGGTGTCGGACTGCAGGGCGTCTGCGAGGCCGTGCTTGGTGACCAGGAAGTCGACGAAGAGGTCGATCCACTGGCGCAGCGCGTCGAACGGGGAGGCCGCGCCGGCCAGGAGGCCCGGACCGGCCTCGGCGCACGCCTCGATCTGGTGGCGGTAGACGGCGGTGACGAGGTCCGCCCGGGTCGGGAAATGGCGGTAGAGCGTCCCCAGTCCGACGCCCGCCCGTGCGGCGATCTCCCGGATCGGCGCATCGACCCCCGAGGCCACGAACACCTCGGCGGCCGCGTCGAGCAGCGTCTGCTGGTTGCGCACCGCGTCCGCCCGCTTGCTGCGGGCGGACGCCCCTTTGGCCTGGCCTGCAGTGGGCACCACGTCTCCTTCCGACCGTTGACGAAACGGATCAGCGTTCCATATCTTAAATGGAACAACGATCCGCTTTCAGAATAGCTGAAGGCGGGCACTCCGCCGTACCCGCCGCCGGTCACCGGCCACATGCGACCGGGCGGCACGGGCCATCGAAGGGCATGCGCATCATGAGTCATCCTGCTTACGCCGACACCCTCAGCTCGCCCACACCCGTCCTGTCGGTCAGCCCGGTGGTGCTGCCGACCCCCGGCCGTGCCGTAGACCTGCAGGTGCGCGTCTCTGCTCCGGTGAGCGGGAGCGAGCTGCCGGTCATCCTCCTCTCGCACGGTCTCGGATTCTCCAACAACCTCTCCTCGCTGAACGGCTACGCCCCTCTGGCCAACTACTGGGCGGCACACGGCTTCGTCGTGATCCAGCCGACCCATCTGGACTCGAGGACGCTGAGCCTGGATCCCGACATGCCCGGGGCCGTAGCGCACTGGCGCAGCAGGGCCGAGGACATGAAGCGCATCCTCGACCGGCTCGACGCGATCGAGGCCGCCGTCCCGCAGCTCCGCGGCCGCCTCGACCACAGCCGAGTCGCCGTGGCCGGGCACTCGATGGGCGGGCATACCGCGAGCCTGCTGCTGGGCGCCCGCCTCACCGATCCGCACGACGGATCCGAGGTGGACCTGGCCGAGCCTCGGATCAAGGCAGGTGTGCTGCTCGCCGCGCCCGGCCGGGGCGGTGACGCCCTCACCGAGTTCGCGAGCGAGAACTACTCGTTCTTCCTGACCACCGACTTCTCCACGATGACCACGCCCACGCTGGTGGTCGCCGGCGACAAGGACGGCTCCGCCTTCCTGACGGTCACCGGCCCGGCCTGGCACGTCGATCCGTACACCCTTTCCCCCAGCCCCAAGTCGCTGCTGACCCTGTTCGATGCGGAGCACGGGCTCGGCGGGGTCTCCGGGTACGACGTCGCCGAGACCACGGACGAGAACCCCGAGCGGGTCGCCGCGGTCGCGCGACTCACCTGGGCCTACCTGCGCAGCGAGCTCTACCCCGAGGACTCCGCCTGGCAGGCCGCGCGCGACACCCTGGCCTGCGGCCCCGACCCGCTCGGACGAATCGACTCCAAGTAGGCCGAGCCTGCGGCGCCAGGCGAAGCTCAGCGGAGCCCTGCAAGGGGCGGTCTCAACCGTCGGCGCAGCCCCGCCTCCACCGTCGTCCGGCCCGTCGGGGCGCCACCGCCGCACCCGACGGTCGAAGTGGGCGTTGCTCGTGCGCGGTGACCCGGCCGGTCCAGTGGGTGTGGGTGAGCAGGCTTCCCCCCCCGCGACGCCTACTCCACTGACCGCTCGCCTGAACGGACGGCAGGGCTGCCCCTTACGAGGGGCGGCCCTGCCGAAACCGAGTTTGCGCATCGAGGGATCAAGGATTTGGGCGGTACGGGTCGAGCGAGGTCGAGACCGGATCGCGGCCCTGCTCCGCTGCGCGCTTGCGACGATCACGCAGGTCGCCGAGCGGGTGGGCCTTGCCAAGGGGCGTTCCGGATACCACGTACGGATGCTCGAACGGGCGCGCCTGGTGAAGGTGGTCCGAACGAGGAAGGCGCGGGGCACAGACCGCCCTGTCCGGCTTTGCGGGGCCGCCTGCGGGCGGTGCCCTCCTCGCGCTCGGGCGGCCGGTCCCGCTGCTCGCCGACTGCCGCAGTCGAGGGACTCGCCCTCCTGGGCTTGGCCGCCGCCCCGAACCCGTACGCCGCAGGCCTCGCGCTCGCCGTCTGCGGCGCGGGCATGGGCGCCACGATGGTGCTCGGCCCCTCCCTCCGGCAGGAGCTCATCCCGTCCCGCCTCATGGGCCGCGTCGCCTCCACCTCCCGCATGCTCGCTGCCTGGAACCGTTGGTGCGGGGAATCCCGCCCATCTGCTCGCGCCGCGGACCACGGCGGCGAAGGCCCGCGAAAATGTAGACCGCCTCAGTACGTTCCGAAGGCTTCGACGGAAGGTCGCACCGACGGCAACTCCCACAGCTCCAGGGACCCGCTGATCAGGTCCGCCAGGAACTGAACGGCGCCTCCCGTGTAGTGCCACCAGCCGCCATTGCGTGAGGCCACAGTGACAGTCCACTCATCGGGACCAGCCTCACTGGTGGTCCAGAGAAAGTAGTCGCCCTGGTTCGACGTTGCCCACGGCAGCAGTCCTCCAGGAGCAGGAAACGGGTAGAGGGGGACGGCCGTCTCGGCGTCCTCGCACCACTCGGCAAGGATCTCGAGATCCTCCGGATCTTCGGCCCATGCCTTCTCCCGCCCCTGGGGCGGGAAACCGACGCACAGGAAGTCACCGAAGGCCAGGGACGGGTAGGTCTCACCGAGCAGCTTGTAGTCCGAGGGCAGCCCCACACCCAGGCATTCCTCCACCTGGGCCCAGTCGATGCCAGAGGGAGCGGTACGCCGGAAACGCGCAAGCTCAGGTGCAGCCCGTTCCAGGGCCGCAACCGCCGAGGCAGGATCGGACAGTCGCCGATGAGGTACCTGAGTGCCGATGAGAGCGTCCATATGGCCAGACTGTCAGGTCAAGGACCTCCTCCCTTCACCGGCACCCAAGCGTCCCCGCGAGGCCGTTGGGCCGGTGCCGAGCCCGGCTCGGCGTTCTTCGCCTCGGCCCCGGAGCGTGGGGCGCCGGGCCTCCACAGGATGCAACGAGCGGCTTTGAAGGCGGAATGGTGGCGGCAGGCCTGTAGGGGGCCGGCCAGAACGGGGTTCGATCTCGCGGCCCGGCGTCGCGGCCGGAGCTGAGCGACGCGATGTCCGCCGTGCTTGTGGAGGAGTTTGCCAAGGTCCGATGGCGCATGGCTTGCCGGACCGACGACGGCCGCCGGCCAGGGCCAAGCCCTTGAACGGCCGCAGATTCCGCAACTCAAGGGCTCTGGGGGGCGAAGGGGCCGTACTCCTTAAGGTCATGAACGCGCCAAAACTGAGCGCTCTAAGCGTCCTAAAGTGCGCATTTTGGTGAATGATCTGGGGGGCGGCTGGTCCGATGCAGATTGTCACAGCTCGGCGACACCGAGAGAGTAGGAGCTGGTATGAAGCGCAAGCTCGGCCTCGCAGTTGCCTCGATCGCGCTGGGAGCAGCAACCGCGGTAACAGTCCCGGCGACTGCGCAAGCGGCCCCGTCCGCTTCCGCCATCGCAGGACACGTACCCGCAACGTGGCAGCGGACGGGGGAGTACTACCGAACGAAGACGACCTGCATGGCTGACGCGAGCAAATACCTGAGCGCTAGCAACGTGTATGGATACAGGTGTATCCAGATGGACAGGAAGCTCTGGCGCGGCGAGGTCTACGCCGACTGACCGTCACGCTTCGCTGACTGCTTTGATGATGGCCCGCCCTCCGGGGGCGGGCCATTCCTGTCGATTTCCCTGCCTGGGACCGGGTCTACGCCTTCCTCCGCCGCTGGCGCCGGCAGGGACTGATCGCCGGCGGCGGCCGGGACCTCGGCGCGGGGCCGCACGGGCAGAAGGTGGAGCCAGGCGAGGCCATCCGGTTTGTGGGTGCCGTCGAACCGCCCGAGGGCACGCAGCACAAGCGGTGCACCATGGCCGGTGGCAGACCACCTGGTACAACCTGAGCTTCCCCCGGCCGGCAGCAGCTATGCGGCCGTCCGCCACTGCGCTGACGCCGATCTCTGCTCGGACGGCAACACCGCCCCGGGCATTACGGGGCGTCATGATGGCAGGCCTCGAGCGTTCGTGCGGATCGTGTCCTTGAATTCCGCCGTGGACACGTTTTTCGCGCCGGTGAGATCGGCGCCGGTCAGGTCCGCTCCGGTGAAGTCCGCGTCGCGGAGATCCGCCTCCCTCAGGTCCGCTCCCCGCAGGATCGCGCCGGGCAGGCTGGCGCCCACGAGGCTGGCCCGCCGCAGGCTGGCACCCTCCAATCCTGCCTTCTTCAGGTCCGTGTCCTCGAAGTGCGCCCCGGCCGCCTGGATCCGGCTCAGGTCGGCCTGCGCGAGGCGAGACCGGGCCAGATCCGCGTTGGTCAGCACGGCGTCCGACAGATCGGCACCGTCCAAGCCGGCTTCCTGCAGATCCGTGTCCGCCATGGCTGCTCCTGACAGACGGGCATGCTCCAGATCCGCGTCGCCCAGGTCCGCGCCGCTGAAATCGGCATCCGGGAAGTTGATGCCGGTCACGCGTTGGCGGTTCGGGTTCCACATCCCCATGTAGCCCAGGTGGCGCAGGTGCACGTTCCGCAGGTCGAAGGCGCCGCGGCCGTCCCGTGCGGGATCCCGGTTGGCCAGTACCGTCATGGCCGCTTGGACGTCCGTGGCCGGGTGGGCATCGGCGCGGCCGTTCGCGGGGTCGCGAGTGTGCTCACGGACGTATGCCGTCAGCAGTGTCACGACGGTGGGCTGCTCATCCGGCGCGTTCTGCATCAGCCGCTCCAGGCCGTAGATGCCGCCGAGGCGGATGTCCACGGCAGAGGAGGCGAGGTTTCCGATGGCCGCATTGAACCGGCCGGTGACCTGGCCCTGTTCGGCGATCCTCAGCTGTTCACCGGATTGCTCGACCGACGCCCAGGTGAACAGCAGGGCGGCGAGAGCCGCGATTCCCGGCAGTGACGCCGCGGCCAGCGCCGCCCACTGAAGCCGGTGTGCCGTCGTGCGCTCATCCGCCCGAGGGCGCTTTGCCGGGGGACGCCCTCCGTGACGAGTGCCCCGCTGGGAAATGCGGCGCAGCCGCGCCGAGGTGTTGAGCCTGGCCATGCCTGCCATGGAACCCCGGAACCGGGGATGCACCGGTGTTCTGGCGGTGCGGCGTACGACGGTGTCGGGCGAACGGCCGAATCCTGACAGCACCCGTTCCCGTCGGCCCGGTCGGTGACCGGCGGGGGACGTGGGCAAGTCCCTGCCTCAGGCCTCGGTGCCGGCCCCGGAGGCGCCATCGCCCCGACTTCGCCAGGCATGTCGCCGACGTCGGCTCCGCTCCGGACTCCGACCGGCTGACCGTAGGCCCGGAGTCGGCTTCGCCACCGCTCCCGACCAGACCGCGGTTGGCTAGGGTGGCGTCGTGAACGGCCAACAGCGCGTGCGGGACGACGCGGGGAGCGCGGCTCGACTCCTCGCCCTGTCGGACGGCGTGTTCGCCATCGCCATGACGCTGCTGGCGCTGGACATCAGGTTGCCCGCCGGGCTTGACCCCGCCCGCTTCGAGCGGGCGCTCAGCGATGTCATGCCCAACGTGTGGGCGTACGGCCTCAGCTTTCTGGTCATCGCGGCGTTCTGGCAGGGCCACCACCAGATCTTCCGGTACGTGCAGGAAGTCGACGGAGTGGTCATCGGGCTCGGGCTGCTGGCCCTGGGGCTGATCGCCCTGATGCCCTTCCCCACCACCCTGCTCGCCCAGTACGGCGACCGGCCGCAGTCGGTGGCCGTCTACTCCGGCGCCGTCGCGGCCATGGGGGCCGCACAGCTCGCGCTGACGGTCGTTCTGTGGAAGCGCCCGTGGCTGGGCAGCGTGGCGCTGCCCGATCCCGTCGCGCGCAACGACGTGGCCGATCTGGCGGCGACAGTACTGGTCTTCGCGACCGCCGTGCCGCTCGCGTTCCTCTCCCCGACGGGCGCGAAGCTGTGGTGGGCGGTGCTGATCCCGGTCAAGGCGGTGACCGGCGCGCGGGCCAAGCGCCTGCGCAGCGCCGCCCGGCAGTCCGGCGCCGGCCAGTAGGGCTCCGTTCGGGCATCAGGACGCTTTCTGCGGCCGGTGGCCGCGTGCCGCGCCGCGCGGGTCGAGGGAACACACCCGTCTCCGCGCGGCTGAGGCACCCAGGGGCTGGGTGAGCCCCGTTCGGAGGAACGGCGGGTGTCGCGCAGGGGGGTCCGCCGGCGCGGCTCGTACGTTCGGCTGGCATGACGTACGTATCGAGTGACCGTGCATCCGGCTCCACCCGCCGCAGCGCGCTCGCAGGGCTCGTCGGTGGGGCCGGGGCCGTACTGGCCGCTGGGTGCACCCCGTCGGGCGCGATGCCCGGGAATGGGCCCACTGCCAATCGCACGGCGTCGGCCTCCACTCCCGCGGGCGGCGGTCCCACGCCCGGGGTGATGACCCTCTTCAAAGACCCGGGCTTCAACTTCAGCGGGCTCCTCGCGCTCGGCGCGTCCGGTTACGGCGCCGGTGAGGTGGGCGAGGTGCTCACCGCCGTCAACGCGATCAACAAGGCCGGCCTCTCCGCACAGACGTACACCGAGACCTTCAAGAAGCTCGGCGATCAGCTGATGAAGGCGCCCCAGGGCGGCAAGCCAGGGACGGAGACCACCCGCTTCCGTGCGCTGCGGGCCGCTCAGTACTACGCCCAGGCCCTGTTCTTCGTCTTGGGCTCCGACGACCCCGGCAGCGAGGAGCAGCTGTACAAGGCCGGGCGCAGCGCCTGGGACAAGTTCTGCAAGCTGTGCGACCCGGCACCGGTAACGGCGAACGTCCCGTACGGGAAGACCCCCTTGCCCGTGTGGTTCTTCCGGCCGGACGACTCCGGTGAGCGGCGCCCCACCGTGATCCTCACCAACGGCAGCGATGGACAGAACGTCGACATGTGGACCTACGGCGTCCCGGCCGCTCTGGAGCGCGGCTGGAACGCACTCGTGTACGACGGGCCCGGCCAGGGGCAGCTCCTCTTCGTGGACCAGGTGGTCTTCACGCCGCGCTGGGAGACCGTGGTTACGCCGCTCGTCGACTGGCTGACCGCCCGCGCGGACGTGGACACCGGCAAGATCGCCCTGACCGGGCTGAGCATGGCAGGGGACCTGGCCCCCCGGGCCGCGGCCTTCGAGAACAGAATCGCCGCTGTGGTCGCGATGCCCGCCGTGCTCGCGCCCTGGCTGGGCTTTCCTGCGGAGATCCGTAAGATCCTCACCCCGGACAAGGAGGTGACCAACCAGATCTGGAACAAGGAGGTGGTTCCCCACCTGCCCGCATCCGCTGCCGCGACGATGAAGAAGCGCTTCGAGCCCTTCTCCGTGCCGGCGATGCTCGACGCCCGCAAGGGAAAGATGTTCACCGACTTCTACACCCCCGCCAAGATCATCGAGTCGCTGGACATCACGAACGTGGTGGACCGCATCAAGATGCCCACTCTGGTCCTCGACTACGACGACGAGCAGTTCTATCCCGGCCAGCCGCGCCGGATGTTCGACAAGCTGAAGGCCCCCAAGGACTACGTCAAGCTCACCGCAGCCACCGGCGCGCAGCTGCACTGCTCCCCGATGGCGCCGCAGCAGCACTGCGAGGTCGTCTTCGACTGGTTGCAGGAGAAGCTGTCAGGCAGCTGACCCGACATCGGCAGGCACCGCGGGCGGCCGCCGTGCCTCACTCCTGGGCAGGGCCGGCTTCCGTGGGCGCGGGGTCGGGCGCGGCCAGCGCGAACGAGTGGCCCGCGGGGTCGCTGAGACGGCGCACCGGGCAGGGGCCGTCCTCGGTGCCGGTGCCGAGGGGGCGGGCGCCCAGGGACACCGCTTCCCGTTCGGCCTCGTCGAGGTCGACGGCGGCCACGTGGATCCGCAGGTGCGCCTGCTGGGAGTCCTCCGGCCGGGGCCAACTCGGGGGTGCGTAGCCGAGGTCGCGGCGGAAGGCGAGCCGGATTCCGGCCGCGGCCACCACCTCCACGTCGTCGGCGGTGGGGCCGGGCCGGACGTCTCCGTCGAGCAGGTCGGCGTAGAACCGCGCCAGCGTCTCGGGCTCGGCGCAGTCGAGGGCGAGTACGGGTGTCTTCTGCACGCTCATGGTCCGCGTGTACCCGCGGTGTCCGTCCGCACACGAAATCCCCCGCACGGCAAGGGGATTGTCCGGTTCCGGTGGTACGGGCGAGGCGGACCGGGCCGTGCCCGCCGACCGGTCAGAACATGGTGTTGTCGTTCGCGGACGTCGGGGGGATGACCTGCAGGACGTCCCAGTGCTCGACGACCCTGCCGTCGCCGTCGAAGCGGAAGATGTCGATGCCCGCGTACTCCTCCTCCGGCCAGATCTGGTGGCAGTGCAGGACGACGTGGTCGCCCTCCGCAAGCACCCGCTTGAATGCGACGTGCTTGCCGGGGTACTCGGCGGCCATGCGCTCGAAGTAGTCGACGAACGCCTCCTTGCCGTCGCCGACGTGCGGGTTGTGCTGGACGTAGGTGTCGCCCGCGTATCTCTCGATGGCCTCCCGGGGGCGGCACTGGTTGAACATGAGGTCGTAGAACGCCTGGGCGGTGGCCTTGTTCCTCTCGGGATCGCTCATGGGGCCACCGTACGGCGGACGCCCGGGGCACCGGCGCGACGCGCCACGTCGGCCCTGACCCGGTCCGGGCCGGTAAGGTCCGCCCGCACCAGGTCAGGGCCGGGAAGCCGGGGTACGGCGGCGGCCCAGGAGCTCGGCCAGGCCCTGGCGGGTGGCGGCCATCAGGACCCGGTCCTGGGCGGTGAGGACACGGCCCGGGTCCAGCCCCCACACGAAGCCGCCGGCGACAGCGGCGCCGTCCGGGGGGCGCACGCCGGGGACCGCCGTGTCCAGGGCGATGACGCGCCAGGCGCCGGGCCGGAAGGACTGCCCGATGGTGCGGCCCTCCAGCTCCGGCAGGCCCGCCACCTCCACGGCGGCGATCAGCAGGACGCAGCGCTCGACGGGGATGGCACCGAGGATCTGCCGTCCCATCATCGCCCCGGCGAAGGCGGGAGCCGCCAGGTGGGTGACGCTGCGGCTGCGGGTGAGCGCCGCGGAATGGGCGGTGGCCAGGGTGCGGTCGACGGCCGCGGCGAAATCGTCGTCGTCCAGGCGCAGCACGACGCGCAGGTCCGACTTGACGGTCCGGGCGTGCAGTACGGCCTCCAGGTTGGTGCTGTCGGAGCTGGTCAGGGCGAGCAGGGCGCGCGCCCGGTGGACGCGGGCCGACTCGAGCACGCCCTCCTGGGTGACGTCGCCCATCACCACCGGGACGTGCAGGCGCCGGGCGAGTGCCAGCCCCCGCGCCAGGGGGTCCTCCTCCACGCACACGACCGGGACGCCCAGCTCCCGCAGCCGGGCCAGCACGCGGGTGCCGATCTTCCCGAGCCCCACCAGCACCACGTGCCCCGAGAGGTTGCCCGGCGGCCGCCTCAGCCCCGCGACCGTGCGGAACGCGCCCAGCGCCTCCAGCGCCGCGGCCACGAGCACGGGCAGCAGCAGCATGCCCACGAACCCGCCGAGGACCTGCAGGAGCTGCCGTACGGCGCTCTCGCGCACGGCCGGGTCGTTGAAGGCGAAGACGTCGAGGAACGTCACGTACGCGGCGTGGTACGGGGAGTCGCCCGTCGTCAGCCACGAGGCCAGCCCGAGTGCGCCGACGGCTGCCGCCACCGCGCCCAACGACCAGGTCAGGCGGGGGGAGAACAGCGAGCCGAGCGAGCCCACCAGGGCCGCCGCGCCCAGCAGCGGGGAGGCGAAGTAGCGGCGGCCCGCGGGCGGCACGGCCTCCAGGATGATGACGCTGCGCCCGCCGGCACGGGCGGTCTCGCGGTCGTCCGGAAGAAGCCTCAGCTCCCGCTCCCCGTCCCGTCCGTGCGCACGGGCGGAGGCGTCGCTGTCCTCCGGGTGCCCCGCGTCCGCCGACAGCACGGCCAGAGTGCACAGGGTGGCGGCGGGAGGGGCCACGCGCCGCCGGGGTGGGCGCTCCACCGCCCTCAGCAGCAGTCCGTCGGCCTGGACCACCTTGCTGGTGCCGGCGACGGCGGTGGCTGCGAAGGCGGGGGCGGCCGTGTCCGCATCCGACAGGACGGTGGTGGACGCGTCCACGTCCAGCAGGTGCATGGACGGGTCCGCTCCCGCGGCCGCCTGGTCCAGCAGTTGGGCCAGGTGCAGCCCGAGCTTGCGGTTGTACAGGCGGATCACCAGGCGCAGGCGGGGGTTGAGGCGCCGCGCCACCAGGGCTGCCTGCACGTTGCGGTCGTCGTCCTCGTACACGAGCGAGAGGGCGGGCGCGCCCCCGACTCCTGCGGCGGCCAGGACCGCTTCGTCCGGTTCGGACGCCTCCAGGATCCGCAGCTCGCGCACTGCCGACCGTTCCGTTCCCGGGCCGGACTCCCACTGCCGGGCCAGCGGTACGCGTGCGAGGAGCCCGAGTGCCGGCCCGCGGCCGCGGCGGGGCGCGAGCACCCGTTCGGCGTCGCGGGCGACGGGTACGACCAGGGTGACGTGTTCGCCGTACACGTCGAGGAGTTCCGCGGCGAGCCGGTGGGCGAGTCCGTCGTCTCCGCAGACGACCATCCTGCCGACCGGCTCCGCGGACGGCGGGACGGGGGAGTTACGCGAGGGCCGCACAACCGGAGCATGCCTCGTCGGACAGGTGGGCAAGCCTTGGAGCCGACGTACGGCAGGGGCCCGAGGTGCAGGAACGGCGGGAGAGGCGCTCGCTCGCAGACCGTGCGCGCCGTCGGCGGCGCCGGCGCGCGCTGAGTGCGGCTGCCACTGCCGGCGGGTCAGGCACGCCCGGAGGTCTCCAGTGCCGGCTCGTGCGGACGGGGTGCCTCTGCGGCGACGTGCTCGGCAGCCGGGCCGGGGACGGCCTCCGCGGACGGCTCGGCGACCGGACCGGCCGGGGACGGCGCGCGACCAAGGAGGGCCTCGGCCTCCTCCAGGATCCGGCGGGCCGCGTGCAGCCGTTCGAGCAGTTCCCGCTCCCCGGCCGCGGGAAGTGCCGACGGCACGGCAACCACTCCGGGCGAGGCGGCTGCGGACGCCTTCGCGCGGGCCGCGGCCTCCTCGATCTCCCGTGCCTCCTCCAGGGAGTTGAGGACGACCCCGATGAGCACGTTGACCAGGACGAAGGAGGCCAGCAGCACGTACGAGGCGTAGAAGAGGATCGACCACGGCGAGGCGGCCAGACCCGCGTGCACGGCGTCGCCGAGCCCCTCCAGCGTCATCAGCAGGAACAGTGTGAGCCCGGCGCGGCCCAGGGACCCGTAGTGGGCGGGGTCGCTGTCGGCGAAGCACATCCAGCCGAGCATGGCGTACACGTAGAGGATCAGCGCGCCGACGACGAGGAAGCTGAAGGTGCCCGGAAGGCTGCGGCCGATCGCGATGAGCAGGATGCGCAGCTGCGGCAGGAAGCGGGCGGTGCGCAGG
Organism: Streptomyces sp. NPDC046876; assembly: GCF_040645035.1. NCBI lineage: Bacteria > Bacillati > Actinomycetota > Actinomycetes > Kitasatosporales > Streptomycetaceae > Streptomyces > Streptomyces sp. NPDC046876. The sequence goes on from NZ_JBEYXK010000033.1 coordinate 43,641, forward strand.
ACACGGGCGAGGCGCAGGAGGCGCAGCAGGGTGGTGTTCTCGCGCAGCAGGGGGACGAACGCCGCTGCGACGACGAGCAGGTCGAAGCAGTTCCACGGATCGCGGAGGAAAGAGCGCGGCCGGTCGGCGCAGGCGGCCAGCCGCAGCAGCATCTCCACGGTGAACGCGGTGAGGAAGAAGCGTTCCGCCGCGTCGAGCACCCCGGCGTGTCGCTCGACCAGGCCGCCGTACGTCTCCACCCCGAGGAGCGCCGCATTGCCGACGATCATCGCGAAGACGCCGAGAGAGAAGGACGGCGCTTCCGTGACCGTGCGACAGCGTCGCGCGATGCGTACCCGCGCCCGTCGGACCCTCGCCGGCTGCGTCATGTGTGCTCCCCCTGCTCGTCGGTCTCGTCCCGCTCCCGGCTCCACGCCGCACGGGCGGCCTTCCGGCGGCGGGCTCGGCGCCGCCCGAAGGCACCCGGGTGGCTCCTCCGGCCCCCTAACCGCCGCCGGTACGCAGAGGTCGCGTACGAGGGACCCACACCACCCGATCGGGCACATCCGGCTCTTGAAGCGGTTCTTCATGCGGGCGAAGGTGTGCTCGGGGCGGCGGACGATCAGCCCGGTACCGAGGTAGGCGCGGTCCGCGATCACACCACCGTACTGGTCGCCGCAATCAACGAGTGGCTGTGAGACACCGACCGCTGCGATCATGCGGCAGTGAACGCAGGTCTTCCCGACGGATGGACGATCGAGCAGGTCCGCTCCGCATCGGGTGACGCCAGAGCGGATCTGCTCTCGCTCGAACGACTCGTTGTCGTTGAGGTGCACGGCGCCGCCGACTACGACGTCCTCCAGCCTGACGTCATCATTTCCTTCCATGACGGGGACCTGTGCCTCGCAAGAGCCGGCGACGACTGGTTCATGGGGCAGCTCGACCTCGACGGCTCCGTCATATGCTGGGCTTCCTACGGCCCTGACCTGGCCGAAGCCATCCGCGGGTTGTGAGCTGTCAGGCAGCGAAGAGCCTGCGGGGGCGTCGGGGACAAGTCGGGCAGACACAGCGGGGAATCTGCCCGCCGCATGGTCAGACATCGCCCGAGGCGGCGGTGCCGATTCGACCGACGGCAGCGGCCGGCCGGGTTCAGCGCCGGCCACCGCCGCGAGGCTCCAGGTGCTCGCCGAAGAGCGGGTCGAACGCCTGCCCGTCGTCGTCAGTCACGACATAGTCCGGTTCGGTCTTCGAGGCGGCTGCGTGCAACCGGATGACGAGGTCGGTCACAGGCGCGATGCGCAGCGACAGGGCTGCGGCCACCCGGGCAGCTTCGTCGTCGATGTCCGGGTTGTACTTGTCACGAGTCCGTTCGAGGCGTTGAGCAGAGGCCTGCATGACCTCCACATCGCCACCGCCCGAGAACAAGAGGCAGTCGTGCCACTCCAGCCCGATGATGATCTCCAACGCGTCCGCCAGGTCATCGGCGAGCAGACCGCCTTCCCCTTCGGAACTCGCGAACACCACCGGCCGGCGACCGTTGCGTTCAGCACACAGGAAGTACGCCCCACCGGCGGACTCCCCGGCGATCACCTCCAGCGGTGCACCCGAGGCAAGCCCCAAGCCCTCGCCATAGTGCCTCCGATGGACGTCGAAGCCGAACGATGACCGCAGCAGCAGATCGGTCTCTGGGGTGTTGTGGATCAGGTCAAGCAGATGATCACTCGAGGTCATGGCGCGGACGATAGCGAGTGCCGCTGATCCTACGGGGCGCCGGACCACACCTGACGTGAGCCCTCACAAGTCATTCTGAAACGATCAGTCAGTGACGGTAGGCGGTGGTCGCGGTCTCGATGAAGGATCGGATCAACGGGTTGGTGTCGCCCTTGTTCCACGCCGCCACCACTCGGCTCGGCGGCATGTCGATCAGCGGCACCATGGCCAGCTCCGCGGGCAGGTCGTGTCCGAGCGGGGCGAGGCCCACCGTACCGTTCCACAGCACCGCGTGCAGGCATTCCTGGACGGCGCGCACCACTGGGCCCTCACGGGGCCTGCCGCCGTTCCAGTACGACTGCCAGACGGGGTCGGTGCCCTGCGGGAACTGGAACCAGCGGCGGTCGCTCAGCTCGGCCAGCCGCAGGCCGTCGCGGCGGGCCAGGGGATCGTCGGCGCGCAGGACCACGCCGACCGGATCGGCCCGCAACGCCCGCACCGTCAGGGCGGTTTCGTCGAACGGCGCCCGAGTCAGCGCGACGTCGACCAGTCCGGTACGCAGTCCGCACGTCGGGTCGGTCAGACCGGTGTCGCGGATGCGGATGTCGATGCCCGGGTGGCTTCGGCGGTAGGCGGCGGCCAGCCGGGACACGCCCGGGTCGGTGCCGTCGCCCAGGATGCCGATGGTGAGGGTCGCGGCGCCGGCTGCCGCGCTCACGCGTACCCGGACGCGGTCGGCATGGTCGAGCAGGGCGCGCGCCTCGTCGAGCAGCACCGTGCCCACCGGAGTGAGCGTGACGCCGGTGGGCGAGCGGGCGAAGAGCAGGGCCCCGATCTCGGCTTCCAACTGCTTGACCGCCCGGCTCAGCGGCGGCTGGCTCATGTGCAGTCGGGCGGCGGCCCGGCCGAAGTGGAGTTCCTCGGCGACCGCGACGAAATAGCGCAAGGTGCGTAGCTCCACGCTGCAACGATACCCAGCGGGAATCGGCGCCGTGGAACGGGTCTTGGACACCGAAGCAGCTCGGGCGGTGCACTGGTGGGCATGACCGAAGAAGCACGAAACAGCGAGCAGCAGACCGGACCCGCCCTGTCGGTGGTGGGTCCCGGCGAGGGCGAGACGATCGTTCTGGGCACCACGCGCATGCGCGTCCTCGAGGACGGCAGCCACACCGGGCACCGCCTCGCGATCGCCGAGTCGGTCCTCGCCCCGCACACCCAGGGACCGCCGCAGCACCGCCACGGCCGGCACGACGAGGGCTTCTACGTCCTCTCCGGCACCGTCCGGTTCACCGTAGGGGACCAGGACCACGACGCCACCACGGGCACGCTCGTGATGGTTCCGCCCGGCACCCCTCACACCTTCGCCAACCTGACCGACCAGCCCGCCGTCATGCTCAGCACCTTCACCCCCGACCTGTACGTGCAGTACTTCCGAGACCTCCAGGAGGTGCTCGCCGACGGCCGGCCGCTGACTCCACAGGCCAACATCGACGCGATGAGCCACTACGCGAGCGAGCCCGCCACCGACCGCGCCTGAAGCCGACCGGCATCGCTCCCTCGCTGGCCGTCCGGCTGTGAACAAGCCCGGTCCGCGACCGGGGTCGATCAGGCACGTACGACAGTCGTCGAGCTCGTGGCAGAGCTGCGCGCGACCATGCCGGGCAGGTGTCGGGGCTGATTGCGCGTCGGTCACCCGTCGGCGGCTGTCGGTTCGATGTCGGTGGCTTGTCGGTGGGGTCCGGCAATGTTCCAGTCACGGCCGGCCAGAACTCACCGGGCGGCCCCGATTCCCAGGAGCCATCATGCATACGCCCGTGACGATCATCGGCGCCGGACTCGGCGGACTCACTCTGGCCCGTGTCCTGCACGTCCACGGAATCCCCGCCACGGTCTACGAGGCGGAGTCCTCCCCGACGGCGCGCACGCAGGGCGGACTGCTCGACATCCACGACTACAACGGACAGCTCGCCCTCAAGGCGGCCGGCCTGATGGACGAGTTCCACGCCATCGTCCTGGAAGGCCACCAGGCGATGCGGGTCCTCGACCCGGACGGCACCGTCCTGCTCGACAAGGCCGACGACGGCACCGGCGGACGCCCCGAGGCGCACCGCGGCGCGTTACGACAGATCCTGCTCGACTCGCTCCCGGCCGGCACCGTCCGGTGGGGGCACAAGGTCAGCAGCACCCGCGCCCTCGGCGAGGGCCGCCACGAGGTGACGTTCGCCGACGGCGGCGCCGCCGTCACCAGCCTGCTGGTCGGCGCGGACGGCGCCTGGTCACGGGTACGGCCGCTGCTCTCCACCGCCACACCCGAGTACGTCGGCACGTCGTTCGTCGAGACATACCTGTTCCACGCCGACACCCGCCACCCGGCCGCCGCGAAAGCGGTCGGTGGCGGGATGATGATCGCGCCCTCGCCGGGCAGGGAGATCTTCGCTCACCGGGAGAGCGGCGACACCCTGCACGCCTACGTGGCGCTGAGCAGGCCACAGGACTGGTTCGCCGCCATCGACTTCACCGATGCCGCCGCGGCCACCGCGCGGATCGCGGCCGAGTTCGACGGCTGGGCACCGGAACTCACCGCGCTGATCACCGACGGCGACACGGCTCCGGTCCTGCGCCCCCACTACGCTCTGCCGACCGGGCACCGGTGGGACCGGGTGCCAGGGGTCACCCTGCTCGGCGACGCCGCCCACCTCGCGCCCCCGAACGGCGAAGGCGCCAACCTGGCCATGTACGACGGCGCCGAACTCGGCAAGGCCCTCGCCGCGCACCCCGAGGATGTCGAGACCGCGCTCACCGAGTACGAGCAGGCCATGTTCCCCCGCAGCGCCGAGCCCGCCACCTTTGAGGGGGGAGAGGTCCCGGGGATCGACTCCGAGCACAACACCGCCCAGGGCCTGATCGACATGATCACCGAGAAGGGCCACCAATGAGCCGCTGAGGCGCATCGATTACGGGCGCGAGCGATGAGAACGCCGGTCGGTGAGTGCTCGGGGCTCGCAGCGGGCGAGGTGGCCCATGCGGCTGGCGGAGCCGAGCTGTGCCCGGTGTCGTGACGGGCCGGCCGCTGGACGGCGACGGCGGCCGGCCGGGCCGGCACCAGTATCAGGCGCGCCTTTAAGCTTCGCGCGGCTGAAGCCTGCCCACCGAGCGCAGGACACGCGAACGGGAGCCGCTCCGAAGGTCACGCGGCCTCCCGCCCCAGGAGAGCCAGAAGCTGCTGCTGAGGCGTGGCCTGCGCCGAAGCGGTCAGAGCGGGTGCGTACATTCCGGTAGCGGCGAATTGCTCGGCCATGGGAGCAACGGCGGCCAGGCACGCCCCGACGGCCTCACCATCAAGGTGCGCTTCGAAACCCGCGGCCTGCGCGAGGTCCCAGCCGTGCACGAGCGGTTCGATGACGGCCGTGGCCAGCACCCACTCGGCCGCCACTTCGCCGTGATGTGAGGCAACTCGACTGTTCGGATCGGTGGTGGTCAGCAGATCCAGCATGGACCGGCACGTGGCGGCCCAGGCAGTGGCCGGTTGCCCGACGACCGCCTCGGCCGGATCCCGAAGTGGCTCACGCGGTCCCTGGCCGGACAGGAGAGCAGCGATCTGCTGCTGGCCGTCGATGATGTGTCCCAGGACGTGTAAGCCGGTCCATCCAGGGCAGGGAGAGGCGCTGGTCCAGCGGTCGGCCGGTACTCGATCGACGACGTCGCTGACGCCTGCGAGCACGCGCTGGTAGCGCGCGAAGACGTGGCTCATTGCGCTTCCTCCAAGTTGGGCGTCGGTATGAGCGGATGCAGGGCGTTCCATGCGGCCCGGGCCAGTGCTGTTGCCGCCGTGTGGGGGAGCCCGCCTCCGCCCATCAGCCAGTTGCGGGTGTATTCCTGAGCCGGTCCGATCCACACAGCGACCACCACGCTCAGCTCGGGTGTGCCGTCCCAGCCGCGGCCCCTCAGCCATTGGGCGACGGCTTGGAAGAACTCCCTGCTACAGGCCGTGATCCGGGGAGCGTCACGGGGCGTGACCCAGTCAGGTGGCGCGGCGAGAAAGGCAGCCAGCTCCCGGTGCGCCTCCACCCAGGCGAGGTGGCGGCGCACGGCTCCCTCGATGCCGGCTTGCAGAGCAGCCTGAGGCGTCAGCACGGTCATGAGCTCGGCTTGGTGCTGTTGAAGGCCGTGAAGGTAGACCGCCTCGGCAAGGTCTTGCTTGGTGCGGAAGTGGTGGAAGAAGCTGCCGTTACTGACCCCCGCCCGTTTGCGTACCTGCTCCACCGTCGTGCGTTGCACTCCGTTTTCGAGGAAGCAGCCGAGGGCCGCGGCCAGGATGCGCTGGTAGGTATCGGAAACCAACATGGCGCCAGAGTAGTGCTCTAGAGCAACACTCCACCATGGCAAGTCCGAGCTTTCGTGGGCTCAGCCTTCGGGTTCAGGCGAACACGCGGGTGAGTACCGAGCAGACCGCCCCCTGGGCGGCCTTCTTGGACACGGTGCTGGCATCGTGCGAGTCATGAGAACAGCAGGAACCACACCGGAACCGGAATCCTCAACACGGAGTGGCCTCACATCTCTGGGTGAGGTGGCGTGCCGTTACCAGGCGGATGAGATCCGCTCGGAGGACCTGCCGATGATTGCCGCCGAGGCACTCGCGGCCGGGCTGGACACCCCGATGTTGTGCGAGCTCGCCGGTATGCCCCGCAACGCGGATACGCGCGATATCCGCGACGCGTTCGAGCAAGCACTCTCCGAGACCGGACTCGAGCTGCCTGATCCGGGCCTGGCGCGGCGCCACGCGCTGCGCCGGCTGGCGGTGAGGCTGATCAAGGGAGAAATCGCTCCCGCCGACCTGGCGACGGATGGCTGGTGGGAGACGGAGGCCGAAACCGTTGAGGAGCGATCGTTCGTATCGCTGATCCCGCAATGCGTGTGCTGCATCGAGTACACCTCGGGGCTTGACGAGCGGACGTGGGCGGCCGAGCTGCGGATCGCCGCACTCGCCCTGACATCGTCTCCGCCGATCGGCCCCGGCTGCTGACCCTGCCCTGACGCCGTTCGACGGCCTTGGGGTCGTAACGTGCCAGCCGGTGATCTGCAGACGCCCGGCGTCGGCTGCGCAGAGGACCAGGCCGTCCGCGCCGAACACGGGCAGGAGCAGGTGGAGGCGGCCGGTGTGGGCGGGCCGGGACACGGCGGACGCGTGGAGGGCCGGGCGGGCGGGACTCGGGGCGCTCGCCGGTGGGGACGGCACGGGCGCTCCAGGGGGCCTGGGGCGGTGAACTCGACGCAGGGCAGTGACTGCCAGGGCCGGGTCACCAGCAGCCGGTCCGAGGTCCGGCCGAAGCAGCGCGGCCGCCGCGCCGTTCACGAACGTGATCCGGCCCTCGAGGTCCAGGGCCAGCGTGCCTCGGGCAGCCGCTCGGCATAGTGAGCGCTCGCTCACCCACTCCGAACGGGTGAATAGTCGGCCACGGAACGTGGCCCTGCTCGAGATCAGGGCCACTCGAAGCCGCCGTGGCAGGTGTTCTTCCGGCGGCGCGGCGCCCGTATTCGGGTGAGGCGCCAGACCGGACACGAACACTTGTTGGACCGGTTCGTCTCCGGCTCACCGCGCCGGCATGCAGGGCGATCTACCATGAATGACAAGGTCCTCTTGATCCCTGCACCTGCCCACGGCGAGACAGTAGGGAGGCCGGCATGGAGTTCCGGACCGGATCCGGGGGAGTGGACGGCTCGCGCTACCTGCCGATTTCCGAGCACGGCCTGATCGGTGACCTCCGTACCGCGGCGCTCGTCGGGACCAACGGCACGATCGACTGGTACTGCTGCCCGCGCTTCGACGCACCGAGCGTGTTCGCGTCCATCCTCGACGCCGACCGGGGCGGATCGTGGGAGCTGGCCGCCGACGCGCCGACGCGCACGCGACAGTTCTACTTCCCCGACACCAACGTGCTGATCACACGGTTCTACGCCGCCGACGGGGTGGCGGAGATCCAGGACTTCATGCCGGTCGTCGACGAGTCGCGCGAGGCCGCCCGGCACCGCCTGATCCGGCGGGTGATATGCGTTCGGGGAACCCTTCCGTTCCGGGCGCGGATAGCTCCCCGCTTCGGCTACGGTGCCGAAGCGCACACCGTACGCGCCCACGCCCACGAGGCCGTGTTCGAGTCCCCGTCCTTGTCGCTGGCACTGTCCTCCACCGCACCGCTCGAGTGTCACGGCTCGGACGTGTGGTCGCACTTCAAGCTCCTCGAAGGCGAGTCCGTGGTGTTCGCCCTCGACCGGATCACCGGCGACGTCCGCCCACGGGCCTGCCCGCACGCGGAGGCGGAAGAGCAGTTCGAGGCGACGGTACGGTTCTGGGGCCACTGGCTGGGCCGCTCCCGCTACCGAGGCCGGTGGCGGGAGATGGTGCACCGCTCCGCGCTGGCGCTGAAGCTGCTCACCTATGCGCCGACCGGTGCGATCGTGGCCGCCCCGACGACCAGCCTGCCCGAGCGGGTCGGAGGCGAGCGCAACTGGGACTACCGGTACGTATGGGTCCGCGACGCCGCCTTCTGCGTCTACGCCATGCTCCGCCTGGGCTTCACCTCGGAAGCCGAGGCCTTCATGGGATTCCTGTCCGAACGGTGCATCGAGCCGGGAGCCGGCCCCGCCGGTCCGCTGCAGATCATGTACGGCATCGACGGGCGCAGGGACCTGCCCGAGTCCGAGCTGCACCACCTCGAAGGGCACCTGGGATCCGCGCCGGTACGGGTGGGGAACGCCGCCACCAAGCAGCTCCAACTGGACATCTACGGAGCGCTGATCGATTCCGTCTACCTGTACGACAAGTGGGGGCAGCCCATCAGCAGCGACCACTGGGACGAGGTCGGCGCTGTGGTGGACTGGCTCTGCGACCACTGGGACCAGCCCGACGAGGGCGTCTGGGAGACCCGGGGTGGCCGGAGGAACTTCGTCTACTCGCGGCTGATGTGCTGGGTGGCGATCGAACGGGCCATCCGTATGGCCAACCGGCGCGGCCTGCCGGCCGACCTTCCCCGCTGGCAGCAGAGCCGGGACGCCATCTACCGGCAGATCATGCGAGAGGGCTGGTCGCCCACCCGCCGGGCGTTCGTCCAAGGGCTGGGGAACGACGTACTCGACGCCTCGGTGCTGATGATGCCGATGGCCAAGTTCATCTCGCCCACCGACCCCAAGTGGCTCTCGACCCTGGACGCACTCACCACGGATCTGGTCTCCGACTCGCTGGTCTACCGTTACGACCCGGAGGCCAGCCCGGACGGACTGCGGGGCTCCGAGGGCACGTTCTCGATCTGCTCCTTCTGGTACGTCGAGGCCCTCACCCGCGCCGGACGCCTGGAGGAGGCCCGGCTGGCCTTCGAGAAGATGCTCACCTACGCCAACCACCTCGGCCTCTACGCCGAGGAGATCGGCCGCAGCGGAGAGCAACTCGGAAACTTCCCCCAGGCGTTCACCCACCTCTCGCTGGTCAGCGCCGCCTTCAACCTCGACCGCGCCCTCGGCTGAGTCCCACGTCAACCGCAACCGGAACCCCGGGATGCCGCAGGCGCAGATCGAGGTCGCGATGTGCTCCGCCTACCGCGCGTCCAAGGTCATCTGGTTCGACGGGGTGGTCGGCCAGGACATCACCGACGACCACGTCGACGCCACGTCCCGGTTCCTCGCACCGGGGCGCGCGGTGGTCCAGATGCCGCTGGCGACGGACGACGACGCCTACGCGAAGGACGCGCGCCGGCAGTACCAGATCCTGTCCACGTCCAAGACGGCGGCCGGCACGCCCATGGCGGTCACCAAGCTCCAGGGACCGGACTACTACAAGATCCGCTCGGCCGACCCGAACTTCGTCGCGGCCTACGCCAACTACTACGTGTGCAACGGGGCGGTGATCTCCTCCCAGTTCGGCGACACCTCCGCGGACGCCGCGGCCAAGGCCGCACTCGTCCAGCTCTTCCCGGGCCGGACCGTCGTCCAGCTGAACACCGACTACCTGGGCGCCGGAGGCGGCGGCATCCACTGCGTCACCCAGCAGCAGCCGGCCCCGTAACGGCTGCCGCACGGCCACGGCCCCCGCCGGACCCGCGACGCTGCGGCTGCCCGACGAGGCCGAGCACCGCGTCCGAACCCAGCCGGAGTTCCTGTCCAGCTACACCAACTACTACACCGTCAACGGCGTCGTCACAGCTCTCCGGACGATGCCGAGCAGCAGATGGCCTGCGGTACAGGAGCCGCCGGGGCAGGTAGCCCCGCCTGCGGTGTTCACCCGGGGGCTCCAGCGGGCCGCAATGACCGGGCCATGGCACAGCCGGACACGGGGTGGGCAGCCGGAAACGGCAAAGGCAAGGAGAGCGCTCTCCTTGCCACTCTCAACTTATAGCGCGACCTGGGGCTTGCCGCAAGGCCCCGGGCAGGGCGCAAAATCGTCGCCCGAGCCATCACCGCCCCGGAGGCATCGCAGTGAACGAGCAGTACGTGTGGGACCTTCACCAAGTGGACGAGACCCAGGTCGCGACCGTCGGCGGCAAGGGCGCACACCTGGGCGCGCTGTCGCGCATCGAAGGGGTCAGCGTGCCGGGCGGCTTCTGCGTGACGACGGAGGCCTTCCGGCGGATCATCGCGCAGGCACCCCCGGTCGGCGACCTGCTCGATCGCTTGTCCCACGTGGACCCGGACGACGGGGAAGCGATCCGCACGCTCAGCGCGCAGATCCGCCGGACCATCGAAAAAACCGCGGTCCCGGAGGATCTCGCGGCGGCGATCACCCGCGCACTCGCCCGGTCCGGCGAACGGGCCGCCTACGCCGTGCGGTCCAGCGCCACGGCGGAGGACCTGCCGACGGCCTCCTTCGCCGGCCAGCAGGACACGTACCTCAATATCGTGGGGCCGACGGCGATCCTCCAGCACATCAGCCGCTGCTGGGCCTCGCTGTTCACCGAGCGCGCCGTGGCCTACCGCCGTCGCAACGGCATCGACCACCGCACGGTGCACATGGCCGTGGTCGTGCAGCAGATGGCCTTCCCGCACGCGTCCGGCATCCTGTTCACGGCCGACCCCGTCACGGGCAACCGGAAGGTCGCCACCATCGACGCCGGATTCGGCCTGGGCGAGGCACTGGTCTCCGGCCTGGTGAACCCGGACGTCTTCACCGTGCGCGACGGCGAGGTCGTCGCCCGGAAAATCGCCGCCAAACAGCGCGCCCTGACCGCCCTGCCGGCCGGCGGCACCCACGAGGTGGCGGTCCACCCGCAGCAGCAGGAGCAGCCGGCGCTGACGGACGCGCAGGCCCTACGGCTGGTCGAGCTCGGGCGGCGGATCGAAGCGCACTTCGGCTGCCCCCAGGACATCGAATGGTGCCTGGTGGACGACGGTTTCCGGATCGTGCAGAGCCGGCCGATCACGACGCTCTTCCCCGTCCCGGAGAGCGGCGACCGGGACGACCGGGACGACCGCGTCTACGTCTCCGTCGGCCACGGGCAGATGATGACCGACCCCATGAAGCCACTGGGGTTCTCCATGTGGCAGCTGACGGCCATGGTGCCGATGCACGAGGCCGGCGGGCGGCTGTTCGTGGACGTCACCCAGCGCCTGGCCTCGCCCGCGAGCCGCGCCGCCCTGCTGAACGCCCTCGGCAAGGGCGACCCGCTGGTCCGGGACGCTCTGGAGACGGTCCTCGACCGCAGCGACTTCGTTCCCTCGCTCCCTCAACCGGGCGCGGGCTCCGGCGGCCTGCCGCCCGGCGGTGGCGGTGCGCCCGACCCGATCGAGACCGATCCGGCCATCGTCACCGAACTGATCGAGCGCAGCCGGGCCTCCCTCGCCGCCCTGGAGCGCGACATCCGTACGAAGAGCGGACCGGCGCTGTTCGACTTCCTGCTGGAGGCCTTCGAGGAGCACAAGCGCCTCCTCAGCGATCCGCTGAGCATTCAGGCGATCATGGCGGGCATGGAGGCCACGTGGTGGCTCAACGACAAGCTGGGGGAGTGGCTGGGAGAGAAGAACGCCGCCGACACGCTGACGCTGTCCGCCCCTGACAACATCACCTCGCAGATGGGGCTGGCCCTACTCGACGTCGCGGACGTCATCCGCCCGCTGCCGGAGGTGGTCGCGTTCCTGCGGGACGTGCAGGACGACGATTTCCTGGACGAGTTGGCCAAGCTCCCGGGAGGGCCCGAGGCCCGCAACGCCATCGAGGCCTACCTCGACCGGTACGGCATGCGCTGTGTCGGCGAGATCGACATCACCAGGCCGCGCTGGCGCGAACAGCCCAGCACGCTGGTCCCTGTGATCCTCGACCACGTGCGCACCTTCGAGCCGGGTGCTGCCGCGCGACGCTTCGAGGTGGGGCGGCAGAAGGCGCACCAGAAGGAACAGGACGTGCTGACACGCCTGCGCGCCCTGCCGGACGGGGACCGCAAGGCCGACGAGACCCAGCGGATGATCGACCGGGTCCGCACCTTCATCGGGTACCGGGAGTACCCCAAGTACGCCATCATCAGCCGCTACTTCGTCTACAAGCAGGCCCTGATGCAGGAGGCCGAACGCCTCCTGCAGGCGGGCGTGCTCGCCGAGCGGGAGGACGTCTTCCACCTCACCTTCCCGGAACTCCACGACGTCGTGCGCTCCGGCCGGCCGGTCGACCCGCGGCTCGTCCGGCAGCGCAAGGAGGCGTTCCGGGCGCACCACGCGCTCACCCCGCCCCGGGTGCTCACCTCGGACGGCGAGGCCCTCACCGGGTCCTACCGCCGGGACGACGTCCCGGCCGGCGCCCTGGCCGGCGTGGCGGTCTCGGCCGGGACCGTCGAGGGGCGGGCCCGGGTCGTCCTCGACATGGCGGAGGCCGATCTCGAAGCGGGCGACATCCTGGTCACGGCCTTCACCGACCCCAGCTGGTCACCGCTGTTCGTCCGGATCGCGGGCCTGGTGACCGAGGTGGGCGGCCTGATGACCCACGGCGCGGTGATCGCCCGGGAGTACGGCCTGCCGGCCGTCGTCGGCGTTGAGGGGGCCACCCGCCTGATCCGGGACGGCCAGCGGATCCGCGTGCACGGCACCGACGGCTACGTCGAGATCCTCCCCTGACCGGGAGGAGAGCGGCATCGCAGCCGTCACGGGCAACCCTCCCCGCCTCGGGCTCCTCACTCGGCCGGGGCGGTCGCGTGGGACAGCGCCACGCCGCCCACGATCAGGGCGAGGGCGAGGAGGCGGCCCGGGGTCACCGGGTCCTTGTGGACCACGACGCCGAGAGTGATGGCGCCGGCAGCGCCGATCCCGGTGAAGACGGCGTAGGCCGTGCCGACCGGCAGGCCCTTCATCGCCAGGGACAGCAGATAGACGGCGACGGCGGCGAGCGCGAAGCAGAGCAGCGTGGGCAGCGGGCGAGTGAACCCGGCCGTCGGTTTGATGCTCTGCGACCAGCCGACCTCCACCAGGCCGGCGGCGACGAGGAGGAGCCAGCTCACAGCGACTCTCCCGTCTTGCGGGCGGCCTCCAGCGCGGCCGCGCGGGACGCGTCGTGCGCCCCGCGCCGGCCGGCGAGGGCGGGATCGGTGAGGGAGTTGACCAGTTCGGTGCCGAGGAACGTCATGGCCTCCTCCGGCACGGCGAAGTGTCCGGCGAAGAAGTCGCGCAGGTAGCGCTCCTGGTGGTCGTACGGGTGGCGCGGGGTGCCCGGGCCGTACGCCCCGCCGCGGGCGTACGCCACGACGAACCGCCGTCCGGCCAGGGACATGCGCGGGAAGGTGACCTGGTCGATCCAGGCCTTCAGGGACGCCGGGACCGAGTAGTTGTACATCGGCGTGGCGATCAACACGGCGTCGGCGGCCACGAGTTCGGCCAGCAGCGGCTCGACGACGGCCCAGGCCGCCTCCTGCGCGGGAGTCCGCACGGCTTCCCGGTACCGGGCGGGGTCGGTGATCTCGTGCTCCAGGACGTAGTCGCACAGCTCGGTCCACGCCTCGCCGATCTGCGGGACGGGGGTCCTGGCCAGGTCGCGGTGGACGTGGATGCCACCCGGGTGGGACGCGCGCCAAGCGGCGGCGACGGCGTCGCCGGCCTCTCGGCTGAAGGACTGGCGGCGGGCGCTGGCGTCGAGGTGCAGCAGTGTGGTCATGACAAGGACCCCCTCGGTATCGGCCGGAACGGTAACCGGACACGGCGTCCAGTTATACCGGACGAGAGGTCCAACCGGACAGGGCGTCCAGTTATTCCGGTAGGCTGAGATGCATGGAGACGAGGGAACGCGCGGACGCCGCCCGCAATCGGGCCAAGGTGCTCTCCGCCGCCGCCGAGCTGTTCGCCGCCGGCGATCCGCGGTCGGTCACGATGGAGGACATCGCCCGGGCGGCCGGCATCGGCCGCGGCACGCTCTACCGCCGCTACCCGGACGTCACGTCCATCGCGGCGGCCCTCCTCGACGAGCACGAACGCCGCCTGCAGGAAGAGCTGTTGCGCGGCGCTCCGCCACTGGGCCCCGGCGCGCCGCCACTCGAGCGGCTCACCGCCTTCTACGCCGCCATGGTCGACTTGTTGGACACCCACGGCCACCTGGTGCTGGGCGCCGAGACCGGCGAGAAGCGCTTCACCGTCGGGGCGTACGGCTTCTGGCGCGCCCATGTCCTCGCCCTGCTGCGCGAGGCCGGCACCCCGGACCCGGAGGCTCTGGTGGACAGCCTGCTCGCGCCGCTGGCACCGGACGTCTTCCTCCAGCAGCGCGCGCAGGGAGTGACGCCGGACCGGGTCAAGGCAGCGCTGGGGCGGCTGGCGCGCGTGCTGCTGGCCGACTGAACAGGCCGACAGACCACGCCGGACGCTCCCCGATGGGCTCCCGCCGCAGGCCGCTGAACAGGTTCCATGGCACGGCATCGTCCCTGGTGCTGCGGGCCTTCACCGGCCGCCGACAGTGAGGCAGGGCCAGGGCCAGGACGGGTTGTGGGGCTGCGGTGCGTTGCGTCGGCCGGGACGAATGCGCCTTGTCGACACCCGTGTCACCTTCGAGGACGTCGCCGTGGGAACCCCACTGAGGGGGTATGCGCAACATTGCGGGGCCCGAGGTCTTCGCCCTGGACGAGCTCGGGATCACCATGTCCCACAAGGGCGACAACCGTACGGGCGTTGGCAAGGGTGGGAAGCCACAAGGTGACGCGGGGGCGGCGCACGGCACGCCCGATTCGGTGTTGTCGGCATGCGGGCACTGGTCGGGGACGGACCGAGGAGGCCGGGTCAGGGCTGGCGGCAGCGTGCGGGGTCATGCGGCCGCACGCGGGGGCTGCGGCGCGCTCGCCGAGAAGTACGGCGGCGGCGCCATCCCGCCACCACAGGATTGCCCAGCCGAGCGATCCGGCCCAGCGAGCCGACGCATTACGGGCCGCCGCCGCCCTGGGAACCGATCGGGAAGCGGCCCCGGATCACGCTGTCGTGACCCTGCCGTGGAAGGCGGAAGACGCTGCGGGCTTGTGCTGTGAGTGGTCAGCGCATGCGGACGGTGACCTCGGGGAGCGGTATGTCGGACAGAGTGAGCTGGAGCCCGGTCATGGTCAGGTAGGTCTGCGAGTCGCTCAGGGTGTTGGACGGTTCCTGGGTCTTCCCGCGCGTGCTCACCAGCAGGTACCAGCCCCCGCGCTTGTAGCTGCGGGAGACGTCGGCGCTGTCGCCGTTCGGGTTCAGCGCCCAGCCCTGGCGCTCCAAGTCTGCACAGATCGCCCTCATTTCGGACTGTGCGGCGGCCTTCTCCCGGACGGCCATCCAGCCCGTCCTGTTCAGGTTGGATCCGGCCGGGACCGTCGACTTGCCCTGCTCCGGATCGAGGCCCGCCGCGCGGACCGCCGTCCGGATCACTTCGTCCACCTCGTCCCGCGTGAGGGGCGGCGACGTGGGTCCAGGCGCCGGCGCGGGCGCCGACGCGGATCCGGACGGCTTGGACAAGGGCGCGCCCAGGTGCACGCGCCCGTCGTCGTCGATCTGTACCTGGTCCGGCATGACCACGGCAGCCAGACTCACGATCAAAGCCGCGGCCAGCCCGATCCACACCCTCCTCAAGAACGCGTTCAACGTGAGACTCCCCCCGAATGATCATTCGAGGGGAGTCTCACACATCCCGTTCGGTGCTCGGCAACCAAACCCCCGGGAGCGGAGCCCGCTACTTCGCGTCCTCGGCTATCAGCTTCGGGAACTCGTCCGAGGGCCCCCAGAGCGAAGGTCGCCGTGCACGGCTGGCCGGCCTCCGGGCCGGGCAGGCGGTGACCGGGACGATGATCCGCTCGGTGACGTCGACGGGCAGCGCGGGCAGGCACGGCTTGGTGAACACGATGGACCCCAAGCTCGTCGCCGCCTCGTTCGGCCTGGACCCTCAGGCCACCCTGATCTACCTCGCTGACCATATCGACGAGGGTCGTCTGCCGGCTCTGTGGTCCAGTCCGCCTGGCTAACGAAGGCGCAGGCCCCCCGGCAGTTCTTCTTCAATGATCTCGACGAGCCAGTCGAAGGCGGTCTGGCCACGTCCCGCGCGGGCATCCGCCAGCCTGGCGGCCATGCGTGCCTTGTTCGTCGGATGACAGCGGGCGAGCCACATCTCGAGCTGCCGAGCAGTCTCCGGATATCCCAGATGCTGGCGGGAGGCTTCGTGATCACGCCACTCGATCACGAAGTCGCCGTCGTCCGGCGTCCCGAAGCCGCCGCGTAGGCAGTCAGCGAAAGCATCAAGGTTCCGGCCGAAGTAGCCGCCGCAGCCGATGCTCTCGCCGGCGACCCGCCAGAAGTCCTCCAGCGTCTTGACCTGACTGCCGTCCAACACGTATCTCACCGTCACAGCCCGCACATTACGTCGCCTTCCCGATCCGGCGCCCGGGGCGGTGCCGGCGCCGTCGGCGGACCCCGCGCTGCTGGAGCGGACGCTGCGCGAACGGCTGCCCGACGCCGTGGGTGCCACGGAAGCCGAGATCGCCTCCGCGGAGACACGCCTGGGCATCGCCCTGCCCGACGAACTCAAGGCGCTCTACCGGGTGACACGGGCGAAGTGGGAGGACTGGCGTGGCGACTACAAGGCGTCGCGGCGCCATTCCGAGGCGGTCCGCTGCGAGCTCTTCGACCTGGAGAACGTGTACGTTGCCGAGGCGGCGACCCGCGAGTGCCCCTGGCAGTTCGCGGCCCTGGAGGCGGTCGACATCCGGCCCGACGCCGTTGTGCAGGGGCTGGTCGGCTCGGCGGGCTGGATCGTCTTCGGTGACAACGGAGGCGGCGACCGGCTGGCCGTCGACCTGACACCAGGCCCCCGAGGACACCTGGGACAGGTCATCATCCTCTCCCACGAGGAGAGCGTCGGCGCCGCACTCGTCGCCGACTCCCTCACCGACCTGGTGCTGGACAGGCCCCGTGCGGAACCCGGTCTCGGGGTGGATCACCGGCCTCCGGCCGTGGCTCACGTCAACGCTGCCGGCCTGCGGATCCTGGAAGCCGCTGTCCACCCCGACCTGGAAGTCCTTTCCATCGGTGCCTGGGACGGTCCGCCCTTCAGCCTCGTGCCGCTCATGGCGCTGCCTCGGCTGCGCACGTTCACCGCCTACCCTGGCACGATCGCCGACCCGCGGGAGATCGCCGGGCTCACGGGGCTGGAGTACCTGGAACTCGGGCCGCAGGACTGGCGGGCCCTCCTCGACGCCAAAGCCGTCCCGCGCGGCCTGTCGGCGGCCTTCATCGAGGTAGGCCACGACGAGGACCCTCTGCCCGTCGCGGATCTCGCCAGCGAACTCCTCGCCCTCTGGAACCGGCCCCCGATCATCCGGACCGTCGTCGCAGGTGATCTCGGCCCCGCGGCGTAAGGACGCAGGGCGCCGGGGTCCTGTGGGCGTGGGTGTCGGTGTGGCGGGTCTGGCCGTTCTCAGTGCTCTTTGTCGCGCGTCTCGTCCTCGCCGCGGTCGCGCTTGCCCTGGTCCTGGCTGCTTGGCTTGAGTTCTTCGGGGCTCTTGCCCCGGGCGGCTTCCTGCTCGGTGCCGGGGTGGGCTGGGTCCTGGCCGGAGCGCAGGCGTTCTTGCTCTTGCCGACTCTTGCTGGGTTCCTGGCGCTTGTTCTGCTTACCGGCCATGACGTCGTCTCCTCTTGGAACGCGGGGGCGGTTCCAAATTGCCACGCAAAGTGACGGCGTGCACCATTTTACTAACCGACTGTGTCGGTTGGGTGATGTGGGGCCCGGACTGCTCCACGTCTGGTCCGGGCAAAGGGGTGGGGTGCTGTGGCGCCCTCAGCGGCAGGCGGCCAGAAGTCGGGTGGTGGTGGCAGCTCGTCGGAGCGGACCGAGGATGTGCTGTATCAGGAGGCGGAGAAGCGCCACATCGAGGGCCGCTCGACGATGACGAAGCAGCAGATGTCGGCGTACACCGTGATGTGCCCAGCCGCGTACGACTGAACATACCCAGGTTTGCCGCTCCGGATCAGCTGTTCGGCCGATACGCGCCGGTGCGGTTCCGTACGCGCGTTTGAAGGCGTGGGCGAAGGCGAACTCGGATGCGTAGCCCACCTGGTCGGCGATGGATCTCAACGGTGCGTCCGATGTCCGCAGCAGGAGCGCTGCGGTGGTCATCCGCCACCAGGTCAGGTAGCCGAGGGGCGGTTGGCCGATCAGTGCGGCGAAGCGTCTGGCGAAGGGCGCCCGGGAGACCCGGCTTCCGCAGCGAGTGTCGCCACGGTCCACGGTGCCGCCGGGTCCCGGTGGACGGCCTGCAAGGCCGAGGCGACCTGGGGGTCGTTCAGTGCGGCGGCCCATCCCGTGGTGCCTTCTCGAGCGGGCTGTCCCTTGAACCAGATGCGCAGGATGTACAGCAGGAGTGTGTCCAGGAGGGCGAGGAAGACTGCGTCCGTGCCCAGGCGCGGATTCTCCAGCTCGGATGCGCCCCGGGGACGGGGGGCGAACGCCTTCGCCGCCCCGGAAGGCGCGCAGGCACGAACAGCTGCTGGTCCTGTGGATGCAGGCGGGTGCGGCAGCCCCTGACGGGTGATTCAGGTGCCGATGCGGCTGTTGGCGCCGTCGTGCAGGTCGGCTTGCTCGTCGTCGAACCAGTAGTCGCCCGCCGCGAGGTAGCGGAAGGAGTGGCTGCTGTGGGTGGGTAGGGAGACGTGGGCGGCGCGGGTCTGGAGGTGGTGGGTTGCGGGGTTCCCATGGTTGAAATCCCCGACCACGCTGACCGGCCCGGCCGCGGTGTCCTCGGGGAGGACGAAGGCGACCTGGGTACGGCCTGTGAGGTACTTGCGTTCGAGCATGGTGGTCTCCAGCTGGTCAAGGCGGGCCCGGGCGCCGTTGCGCGGGGAACGGTCGGCCGGGGCAGGACGCGGCCGAGGGCCGTGTGCCGCTCACCCGCGCGGATCCCCTGCCCTCGAGGGCATGATCGGTGTCGGGCAACGGCGTACGTGGCGGGCCCGGCCGGGTGGCTTTTTCGACCGGCCGGGCCCCGCATGCGTGGACCTCTCGTCGCCCTGCCACCGTGACACGGGCACGCTCGTACCGCCGGATGTTGTGGGCCGGCCGGGGGAATCGCGCCGCTGCTGTCCCTTCCCGCCCGTCGTCGGAGCGCCGTTGCGGCGCACACACGGTCTCCGGGCGCCGGCTCCAGGTCGGGCGGGTGCGGCTGCCTCTTTCCCGCTGCCTGCAGGCTGTCCCGTAGCGACGAGAAATGCCGCCGTCCCTCCACGGGGTGTGCTGCAGGCTGTCGGGTTCAGGTCTGGTGAAACCGGAATCGCAAATCGTACAATTCGGGCATGGAATCGGTGGAGCCTCGGTCCAGCTGGACGTTCCTCACGAACCACGCCCGGATCCTCGCCATGATCCTTCGTGATTCGGAGATCCGGCTGCGTGACCTGGCCAGCAGCTGCCAGCTCACGGAACGGGCGGCTGGGGCCATCGTCCGGGACCTGGAGACCGCCGGGTACCTCACCCGGGTACGCCGTGGCCGCCGCAACCACTACGAGGTCACGCCCGGGACGCTCTTCCGCCATCCGGCCGAGGGCCACCACGAGATCGCGAACCTCCTGCACCTGCTGGTCGGCCTCGACCCCCGGGCCGAGCCGGCCGCTTCCACGAACCGCATGGCCGACCCGCCACCCCGTGCGGGACCGGGGCCGGCGATGCCGCCGCGCCCTGCCAGGCCTTCCTCCCGGGGGATCGGGGTGTGAAGGGAGCAGGCCGTGACCTCTCTTCCCGACCGCCTGCCGGTTACTGCGGCGCAGCACATGAGCGGCACGCTGCCCCCTGCCGTCGCCGGGGTGGTCTTCGTGCCGGGGCCGCAGCGGGTGCTGGCCCGCGTGCGCGGCGAGATCGACATGGACGACGGCAGCGGACTGCGTGAGCACCTCATCGCGGCCCTGAACTCCAGCCGCGACGGCCTCGACGTCGACCTGTCCGCCGTCACCTTCTGCGGCACCACCGGTCTGCACATCCTGCTGGACCTGGACCGGCTGGCCCTGGATACCGGGAAATCGCTCGTGTTGACCGCCCTCAGCCGGCCGGTCGCCCGCCTGCTGCGCCTCAGCGGGGTGCAGCACATGCTGACAGTGCGCGCCTGGCCCACACCCCCCGAGGGAGGGAAATCCGTGTCCGAGTCCGGGGGCGCCGCCGCGCCGCGTGATCGGATGGGGCTGGGCCAGGTGCTGGCAGCAGCCGAGAGCGCCGCGCCGGTGCGCTCCCTCGACGTGGTGGCGCGCAATCTGCGCGACCGGTTCGATGCCAGGTACGTGTCGTTCCTGTTCGTCGACATCGTCGGCCGACGCCTGCTGCGGGTTCACGACACCGCGGTCGAGTCGGGGCAGCAGCCTGCCGAACAGGTCCCGCTGGAGGGCAGCAGCGTCTACGACGACGTGCTGCGCAGCCAGGAGCTCGTGGTGGCCGCAGACGGCCATGACGGGCACCGGGTGCTGGCCCCGGTCACCAACCGCGGCGACACC
Organism: Streptomyces sp. NPDC046876; assembly: GCF_040645035.1. NCBI lineage: Bacteria > Bacillati > Actinomycetota > Actinomycetes > Kitasatosporales > Streptomycetaceae > Streptomyces > Streptomyces sp. NPDC046876. The sequence continues at coordinate 64,260 of NZ_JBEYXK010000033.1, forward strand.
ATCGGTGTCCTGGAGCTGTTCCTCACCCAGGCCACACCGGAGGTATGTGTCCAAGTCCAGGAGGCCGCGCACGCGCTGGCGTACATCATCGTCACGGACCGCCGCTTCACCGACCTCTACCACTGGGGCAACCGCACCGGCCCGGTCAGCCTCTCCGCGGAGATCCAGCGTCAGCTCCTGCCCTCCGCCTCCTGCTGCGAAGCCCCCGAGTTCACCCTGGCCGGCGCCCTGGTCCCCGCCTCCGACATCGCCGGCGACACCTACGACTACAGCCTCGACACCCACACCCTGCACCTGTCGATCACCGACGCCATGGGCCACGACGTCAGCGCCTCCCTCATGGCCACCCTCCTGGTCAACGCCTCCCGCGGCGCCCGCCGCGCCGGCGCCGACCTCGCAGAACAAGCACGCCAGACCCACCAGGCCCTCCTCGACCACGGCCACCACAGCCTCGCCACCGGACAACTCCTGCGCGTCGCCCTGGACGGCAGCCACGCCCAGCTCGTCAACGCCGGCCACCCTTGGCCCTACCTGCTGCGCGACGGCGCCGTCACCGAACTCCTCCTGGCCGTGAACCTTCCCTTCGGCATCCCCGCGCAAGGCGCCTACCAGGTCCAAGACCTCGACCTGCGCCCCGGTGACCGCCTCCTGCTGCACACCGACGGCATGCAGGAACGCGACGCCGCGGCCGTCGACCTGCCCGCCCTCCTGCGCAAGACCGCGGCCGAGCACCCGCGCGAGGCGGTGCGCACTCTGGTCGGCGCGGTCACCGACGCCTACGGAGGCCGCCCGCCGAAGGACGACGCCACCGTCCTGTGCCTGGACTGGCACGGACCACAGTCCCCTCCGGCGGCAAGCGGTGACGGAACCACCTTGCAGTCCGTGGACGCCGCCGCGGACCCACCACCACGCACACGTCTGCGCACAGATCCGTCGTGGTCCAGCACGGGGTGACCGCGCGCCGCCTGCGTCCTCGCCGGGTCACAATTCCGGGCGTTCTCCTGGCTCGGTCCGCTGGCGCACTGCGGTGGACCGGGAACCGGGGCGTCCCACGGGGAGGACCGGGCGGTGTCGGGTGTCCTCGAGCGCGAAGGCGGCGGCCGCGTACAGTGCGGCCGCCGTCAGGACGAGCCCGATGACGCCCGAGGCGGTCTCCCATTCCGGGGCCCTGGTCAGCTCGTGGAGTCCGGTTGCGCCCAGCCGCAGGGAGGCGCAGGCGATGACGACGGTGGCTGCGATCTTGCCGGTGTCGGCGGCGGCAATGGGTACGAGCAGGCTGGCGGCGGTGACCAGCAGGAACAGGCCGAGGGCATGCCGTGTTCCGGGCAGGGGACCGGCGCTCAGCACGACTCCTTGCACCAGCCAGCTTCCTGCCAGGACGGCCATGGCCGTGCCGAAGGCGGTGTCCCTGGCGCGAAAGCCCAGTACGGACGCCAGGAGCTGCAGCGGGAACGCGAATGCGATCATGACCGTGCCGGCGGCGGCCCGTTCGGCGGGTGGCGTCCACCCGAGCTGGAGGCCGGCGGTCACGAAGGCTGCCCCGGCCAGCGCCAGGAAGCCCAGCGGTACAGGCGTGCCGACGGGCCGCAGAACGGTCGCGGTGACGCGGTGCGGAGGAGTGGGCGCGGGAGCGGGGGCGGCCATGGGGGTCTTCCTTCCGGTCGGCAGCTGATGCGGTCGGGGGCGTGGCTGCTTTCGGCGCCTGCCCCGCTCCCTGTCTGTCACGCCTGCAGGGCGAGCCGTGTCAGGCGGTGTGCGGCGGGTAGGCGCCGCTCACGGGTCCCGACGGCGACCCGCACACGTCGCCTGAGCAAGCCGCCACCGGCCTGTCCGGCGCGCCCCACTCCCCGCAGGAGTGGCCGCCTGAACGTGACCGCCGGCGACGCTCCGAGGTTCGGCCAGGGCCCGGCCGCGGTTGCCGGCCGACCGCTGTCCGCGCTGACGAACGGGACCCGGGGGTCCGACACGGCGCCGCGACGGAGGCATGATGGGGGTCGACTCCTTACCGGGATGTGCCGGTGAGGAGTCGATCGTCCGTCCGCCGCACGAGAGCAGGCAGGTGTCATGGACTGTGCCGAGTTCGCGGAGTTGGTGACCGAGTTCCTCGACGGCGCCATGGCCGAACCGGCCGAGCTGCGTTGTCTCGTTCACCTGGCGCGGTGTGAGGGCTGCGAGACGTACCTCGACCAGTTCCGGCAGACCGTCGCGGCCGCGGCCGCGACCGCGGGCACGCTGCGCGGATCGCACCTGCCCTCCGCGGCAACACGCGATCAACTCCTCGCGGCGTTCCGCAGCAGGCCGCGCGACTGACCTCGGCGGCCGCCGGAGCGGCTGCGAAGGTTCTCGGCGGGAGATGAACGAACGCACCCTGCGAATGGCCGCACCGCCCCATTGCCCTAGGCTGGCCCTTCCAGTTGACGTCCGGCAAGGAGAGAAGAATGGCGGGCCCGCGCGAACTACCCCCGGACGAGGTTCTGGTGCAGCGCCTCCGCGACGGTGACGAGGAGACGTTCGCCCTGGTCCTGGACTCCTGGTCGGGCGGCATGCTTCGGCTCGCCATGTCGTTCGTGTCGACAAAGGACTCCGCCGAGGAGGCCGTCCAGGACACCTGGCTGGCGGTGATCAGGGGCATCGACGGCTTCGAGGGCCGCGCGTCACTGAAGACGTGGGTGTACCGGATCCTCGTCAACACCGCCAAGGCGCGGGGCACGAAGGAGAGCAGGACCGTTCCCTTCGCCAGCCTGCTGCCGGAGGAGGAGGGGCCGACGGTCGACGCCGAGCGCTTCCGCGCCCCCGGCGAGCCGTACGCCGGACACTGGGTCGCCGGACAGGAGCCGCGTTCCTGGCACATCCCCGAGGACCACGTGCTGCGCGGCGAGGTCCGCTCGGTGATCGCGGAGGCGATCGACGAGCTCCCGCCCCGCCTGCGTACCGTGATCACCCTGCGCGACGTGGACGGGTACGGATCCGACGAGGTGTGCTCGCTCCTTGAGATCTCGCCGGGGAACCAGCGCGTCCTCCTCCATCGGGGCAGGGCTCTGCTGCGCCGTAAGCTGGAGTCGTACGTGTTCGATGCCTATGGCGTCGCGGGCGGGAAGGAACTCGCGTGAACTGCAACGACTTCGTGGAGCTGGTGACCGAGTTCCTCGACGGCGCGTTGTCCGAAGGGGACGAGCGGCGCTTCATCGAACACCTGGCGGAGTGCTCCGGATGCGAGAACTACCTCGACCAGTTCCGTCAGACGATTGCCGCCACGGGCGAACTGACCCCGGACAGCATCTCGTCGGACGCCAGGCAGCACCTCCTCTCCGCCTTCCGGGACTGGCAGCAGGGCGTGTAACGCTCGTGCGGTGCGTCCGCTCTGAACGTGCTTGACTCTGCGCAGAAAACTCTTGTTCGGTTGTTCGGTGTCGCCGCCGGACTGCCCGGTGGAGTGGTGGTCGCGCTGGTGACGGCCCGCGGTGGATCCCGTGGGCCGGACACACGGTGGTGCTGGGAGCCGTGCTCGGCCTCCTCTTCGGTGAGCACTGGCAGAGCAGCGGCTCTGCCTTCTCCGTCGGTCTGCTCATCGGCCTGCTCGACTGGGTTACCTGGGCCCTCACCCTCGCCCCTCTCCTTGAAGGGGGACACGCCGTCGTGGTCGGTCGCGGGCTCGTCACCCATGTGACGCTGATCAGCCAATCGAACTTCCTGCTCTTCACCCCGCTCCTCGTCGGCGTCGTCTCCGGCACGGTGGAGGCCAGGCACGTCAGCGCTCTACACGCGCCTGCACGCTCTGCGGCCCAGGTTCGTGATCGTGCACGCGGGAGCAGCTGCCACCGGAACTGTGGCCCGAGCTCGGCCGGTACGCGCAGCGCAAACCCGGCGCACGGGTGAGCAGGGCCACCGCCGAGGACATCACCCTGAACTCGGCGGTGGCCCTTCCTGCCCACCGTCGCGGCCATCGTCAGAACCGACTCGCCCGTCGTGGGCTTCGCCGTCCACCTGCTGATCGCCGCGATCGTCGGGGGCATCCCATCGTGTCGTAGGGGCTGTCGGTCCCGCAGGAGGATCCGAAAAGGGCGAGGAGCGGGTGGGGGCCTTGCGCCCCCCCCACCCCCCCCATTTGGGGCC
>NZ_JBEYXK010000034.1:0-68283 GCF_040645035.1 Streptomyces sp. NPDC046876
ACTTAACACCACTCTCTCCCCTCTCTCCTCCCTCTCCCCCATACCCCCCCCCCGCGCCGCGCGCCCGCCGCGGCGGCCCCCCCCCCCCCCCCCTGCCCGGCGCAGCCGGGATCCTCGGGGCGCCGCCCCGAACCCCGCGCCTCAAACGCCGGCGAGGCTGGATATGCCGGACCTCGGCTACGCAGGGCGGAGCCGGGTGGCCTGGGGCGCCGCCCCAGACCCCGCGCCTCGAACGCCGGCGAGGCTGGACCGGCGCGGCCGCGGCGCAGCCCTCGGCTGGGGCCAAGATCCTAAGCCGGAGTCCGGCAAAACCAGCCGCGCCGGCGCTTGAGGCGCGGGTCCGGGCAGAGCCCGGTGCCCGGCGGAGCCGGGTTCCTCGGGGCGCCGCCCCAAACCCCGCGCCTCGAACGCCGGCGAGGCCGGAAGGGGCGGCTGGGGCCGTCAGGGGGTGGGGAGGTGGACCACCGCCGTGGGGGCGGGGGCGTGGAGAAGGCCGCCGGCGCGGGTGCGGAGGAGGGCCGCATCGTGGCGGGCCAAGTGGACCGTTCCGCCGTCGGGGAGGGTCAGCTCCGCCGGGCCGGCCAGGGGCACGATCAGCAGGACGGTGCTCGGCGCGGCGGCGAGGGTCAGGGCGCCTCGGACCACCGCGGTGTCGGCCGGCGCAAGGCCCCGCCGGTACATCACGTTGAAGTTCACGACCGGGCCGTCCAGCAGGCGGCAGTGGGTCGGGGCATCGCCCGGGAACCGCTCCGGGGCGTACCGCTCCGAGACCGAGCGCATGGCTCCGGCCATCGTGAGGTGCATGCCGGCCCCCTCGGCCAGGGTCAGCGTACGGTCGACCCCGGGGAACGCCGAGAACGGGCCGTCGGCGGCCACCTCCGCCAGGCTCACGCGCCACGCGAAGTCGTCCATGCCGGCTCCCTCGGGCCAGGCGGCGATCTCGCGGGTCACTCCCCCGCCGTTCTTCCAGGCCACGGCCCGGCGGTCGGCGGCACGCAGGACCCTCACCCTCCCGTCGCCCCCGCTCGGGCGGCGGCCACGGGCAGCGAGGCCGAGGCCGCCCGCGTGACGTCGGCCGGGCTCCCCTCCACCGCATCGGTGTCGACGGCGTACACCATGAGCGGGCTGCTGCCGACCACGCCCTCGGCGGTGGCGCGCAGCCGGTAGCGCTCGGTGCGGAGCGCGCCCGCGGCGAGAGGCGTGCCGCCCTCGTACAGGTGAGCCGGCTTGGCGTCCCCCGCGATGCGCAGGGCCGCGGGCCGCCACGCCCCGCTCACCGGGTCGCGCCGCTCCAGCAGGAAGGATTCTGCAGGCCCGCCGGGCAGCGGCTCCATCTGGAAGGCGACCAGCAGATGCCGGTAGGCCTGCGCGCTGCCGCCCCGCAGGGTCACGGTGAATTCCCGGGCGGCGCCGCCGCGGACCAGCTCCAGCCGACCGCCCGCGGCGGTCACGGCCAGGGTCGTACGGGTCGGCAGCGGTGCGGCCGCCTCCCGCGGCGCCGCGGAGGCCGCCGCATGCGGCGATGCCGGCGCGGTGGCTTCGGCCGCCGCGCTCGGCGTGGTGGCCGCGGAGGCCACCGCACCGACCGGCGACGGCGCAGCAGCGGCAGCAGCCGGCGACCCGGCAGGGGCCGACGGCGCGGCCGGTGCCTGCGGCCGGGCCGAGCAGGCGACCAGCGCAGCCGACAGCGCCGCTGCGGCGATCAGCAGACGGGGTCTGGTTCTGGCGTGCATGGCCGGCCCTTCCACGGCTCCGGTGGCTCGGCCAAGGAACCTAGCAGAAGCCCGCCCTGGAGCTGTGGCCGGGAAGGTTTGCCGGGTCCGGCGTCCGGGCGGTCCATCGCAAGGCGGAGGGCCCCGCCTCGTACTGGACATACGCGCGAGCGCCGACAACGCGGCGTGGTGCCGTGCCCGGGGGCACCTCCCAGCGCTCGCCTGGGGAGCTTCGCGACCCGGTGAACCTTTCCTGTCACCGCACTACAGCAGGCCCAGCCCCCGCGGCGGGACGAAGAGGTGGGCGGCCCGGTGCTCGGCGCCGACGAGGGCGGCGCCGGCGGCGAGGTCCGACGCGGCGGTCTTCTCGACCCGCTGCCGGTGCTCGGCGCACCGCTCGCAGCCGGTGGCCCAGTCGGGGAGCAGTTCCTCGTGGGTGAGGGCCATGTGCCGGGCCAGCCGGATCCTCGAACCGGGTCCGCTGTCCATGGGGTCCCAGTCGACGCCCCGCTCCCCGGTGAGGAACAGCTCCGCCGTGGCCTCCTGGATCTCCTTCATGGAGCGGTAGAGCCGGGCGCACTTGGCGCAGCCGAACATCCAGGCCGGGGGCAGCGGCCACACGTCCTCGGGATCGAGGTCATCGGCACTCATGGGTGCCACGGTAGTGGCCGCGTACCGCCCGTGCAGCCGATCGGACGCACTGCCCCCTACAGGGGCGGCGGCCCTCGCCGACGGCCGTCGGCCCCCGCCGACCGGGTGTCAATCGTCAGCCCTTGAAGTCCTCTTGGCGGACGGGCGACGCTTCTGCGAGCGCCCTGGCGACGGCCTCGGCTCCCGCGCGCAGCCCGTAGACGGGGGTGCCGGGCTGCTGGCGCCAGGAGTCGTCCAGGCCGCCCGCGTCGACGGTGTCGAAGCCGAGTTCGTCGATGAGGGCCCGTACGGTCCGCTTCGCGGCCTCGTCGTCGCCGGCCACCGGGACGGCCATGCGGTCGGGGGCGCCGGCGGGCCGGGGCCGGTCGAGGATGTCCTGCGCGTAGGTGCCGTTGAAGGCCTTGACGACGGGGTGGCCGAGGTGGCGTTCGGTCCAGCGGCTCTCGGTGAGGCCCTCGTCCTCGATGGCGGCGATGCGCCCGTCGCGCCGGCGGGGGTAGTAGTTGCCGGTGTCGATGACGGCGAAGCCGTCGGCCGCGCCGTCGAGGACCCCGGCGGGCAGGTCGGGCACGTTCTTCAGGGGGATGGTGACCACGACCACCTCGGCGCCGCGGGCCGCCTCGGTGACGGCGACGGGCGTCGCGCCGGTCTCCTTCGCGAGGTCGGCGAGGGTTTCGGGGCCGCGGGAGTTGGCCACGGACACCTCGTGTCCGAGGGCGGTCAGGCGTCGGGTGAGGTTGCCGCCGATGTTGCCCGCGCCGATGATGCCGATCTTCATGGGGCCTCCCGTGCTTGCCGGTTGCCCGGTCGTTTCCGGTTGTCGTCCGGTCGTCGTCCGGGTCTCCGGTCGTCCGGCCCGGACGCTTCCGCGTCGGTCGGACCAACCACCGGCAGCCGCCCCGCATTCCGTCCGCCCCACGCCATCGGGTACGGACATACGTACGTGCGGCGGCGGGGGTCCGCCGCCATCGGACCCCCGCCGCCGCACCGAACCGTGCTGCCGACTGCCTTACGCGCCGCTTGCCTCGAGCATGTCCTCGCGCTCGACGATCTTCACGCGCTCGCGGCCCTGCGGCTCGCCCAGCGCCTTCTCGGCGGCGTCCAGCTTGTACCAGCCCTCCCAGGTGGTGTAGCGGACGCTGCGCTCGGCGAGGAAGGCCTCGACGGCCTCCGGCGCCGGCTCGGCGGGGGTGTGCAGGCGGCCGGCCGCGTGGTCTTCCAGGAGGTTGGCGATCGTCTCGTTCGCATCGCCCTTGGTGTGGCCGATGAGGCCGATGGGGCCGCGGCGGATCCAGCCGGTGACGTACGTCGACTGCAGGTGCTCGCCCGCCTCGATGACGCGGCCGCCCTCGTCCGGCACGGTACCGGAGTCGACGTCCCAGGGCAGCTTGGGCAGTTCGTCGGAGAGGTAGCCCACGGCGCGGTAGACGGACTGGACGTCCCAGTCGGTGAAGGTGCCGGTGCCCTTGACGTTGCCGGTGCCGTCGAGCTCGGTGCGCTCGGTGCGCAGGCCGACGACCTTGCCGTCCTCGCCGAGGATCTCGGCGGGCGACTCGAAGAAGTGCAGGAAGAGCTTGTGCGGGCGGTCGCCGATGTCGCGGATCGCCCAGTTCTCCAGGGTCTTGGCGACCATGTCGGCCTGCTTGTTGGCGCGGCGGGTGGCGATCGAGCCCTCGTCGTAGTCGATGTCCTCGGGGTTGACGATGACCTCGATGGTGGGCGAGTGGTCGAGCTCGCGCAGCTCCATGGGGCTGAACTTCGCCTGCGCCGGGCCGCGGCGGCCGAAGACGTGGACCTCCAGCGCCTTGTTCGCCTTCAGGCCGTCGTAGACGTTGGCCGGGATCTCCGTGGGGAGCAGCTCGTCGGCGGTCTTGGCGAGGATGCGGGCGACGTCGAGGGCGACGTTGCCGACGCCGAGGACGGCGACCTTCTCGGCCTCCAGCGGCCAGGTGCGCGGGACGTCCGGGTGGCCGTCGTACCAGGAGACGAAGTCGGCGGCGCCGTAGGAGCCGTCGAGTTCGACGCCGGGGATGGCGAGGGCGCGGTCGGCGGTGGCGCCGGTGGAGAAGACGACGGCGTCGTAGAACGAGCGCAGTTCGTCGAGGGTGATGTCGCCCGGGTAGTCGACGTTGCCGAAGAGGCGGACCTGCGGCTTGTCGAGGACCTGGTGGAGGGCGGTGATGATGCCCTTGATGCGCGGGTGGTCGGGGGCGACGCCGTAGCGGATCAGGCCGAAGGGGGCGGGCATCCGCTCGAAGAGGTCGATGGAGACGCCCGGCTCGGCGGCGGCCTCGGACTTCAGCAGCGCATCGGCGGCGTAGATACCGGCGGGGCCGGCGCCGACGATTGCTACCCGCAGGGGGCGAGGCATGACAGGTTCCCTTCGACCGACAAAAACTGGATCAAGGGAACACTAAACTAAGGTCACCCTAACCCAGCACCCACCCCCTATTTATGGCCCCATAAACAGCTCTTATGACCTTCCCAAGGAATCCTTGGGGTGCGCGGGTCGCCGACGAGAGGGGAGAAGCAGGAGGAACCGGGCATACGAGGAGTGAGTCGCGGGGGTGGGCTGTCGGACGGACCCGGAGGTGTCGCCCATGGACCCGGTTGCCGCACTGGAGCGGATCGCGTTCCTGCTGGAACGCGCGCTGGCGCCCTCCTACCGGGTGCAGGCCTTCCGCAGGGCGGCCGCCGCGCTGGTGCGCCTGGGCGAGGAGGACGTGGTCCGGCGCGTGGCGGCAGGCACGCTGGAGGAGGTCAAGGGCATCGGGCCGAAGACGGCCCGCGTGGTCCAGGAGGCGGTGGCGGGGCAGGTACCGGGATACCTGAAGAAGCTGGAGGACGAGGCCGCGGCGCACCCCGAGGGCCCGCCCGCGACACCCGCCGCCCGGGCGCTGCGCGCGGCCCTGCGCGGGGACTGCCATCTGCACTCGGACTGGTCCGACGGGGGCAGCCCCATCGAGGCCATGGGCCGCACGGCCGCCGAACTCGGCCACGCGTGGGCCGTGCTCACCGACCATTCGCCGACCCTGACCATCGCCCGGGGGCTCTCGCCGGAGCGGCTGCGCGAGCAGCTCGCGGTCGTCGCGGAGCTCAACGAGACCTGGGCGCCCTTCCGGCTGCTGACCGGCATCGAGTGCGACATCCTCCTCGACGGCTCCCTCGACCAAGAGCCGGAGCTGCTGGACGAGCTGGACCTCGTCGTCGGATCCGTCCATTCCAAGCTGCGCATGGAGGCGTCCGCGATGACGCGCCGGCTGCTGGCCGCCGTACGCAACCCGCTCATGGACGTCCTCGGGCACTGCACCGGGCGGCTGGTGACGGGCCGGGGGCGTCCCGAATCGCAGTTCGACGCCGAAGCGGTCTTCGCCGCGTGCGCCGAGTCCGGGACCGCCGTGGAGATCAACAGCCGGCCCGAGCGGCTCGATCCGCCGCGCCGACTGCTGCGGCTCGCGGTGGAGGCCGGGACGCTGTTCGCCATCGACACCGACGCCCACGCCCCGGGCCAGCTCGACTGGCAGCTGATCGGCTGCGAGCGGGCCGTCGACTGCGGGGTACCGGCCGAGCGCGTCGTCAACACCTGGCCGGAGCAGGAGCTGCTGGACTGGACCCGCACCCGCCGGCCACCGCACCGGCGGCGCGCGACGGCGGCCTGAGCGATCGGCCGCCGTTCACGGAAGGCTTTGGCTTTGGCTTTGGCTTTGGCTCTGCCGGGCTGCGGCCGCGACACCGGTCGGCGTGCGCCAGGGGAGCACGCACCCCTCCCATTCACCGCGACCGCGCCGCACTGCGCCATGCGCGGCGGGCAAACGGGGGACCCGCGGCGCGGGCCGTCACGCGGGGCGACGGTTCGAGATGCGCCCCGGCTGCACTGCTGCTTCGCTGAATCCGCTCTCCTTAATCCCCACACCAGAGGAGTGGTCATGAGCGGTGCAGGCGAATCCAGCGGTCGCGTCCGGCAGTTGCGCGAGAAGGCCCACGAACTGAACCTGGCGGCGGAGCGCTCCACCGATCCCGAGGAGCGGCGGCGCCTCCAGGACAAGGCACGCCGGCTGCAGGAGCAGAGCGAGAAGGAGAGCAAGATCGACGATCGGGGTATGGATCCGATGTAGCAGGGCGTGGTCCAAGGCTTCGGCCGACGGCAGCGAACCGCCGGCCGTCGCCGCACGCCCGGCGGTACGACCGACACGGCGACATCTGGGGACGGTGGATGAAGGCGACGCAGGTACTGGCCGACGGGTACGGGCGGATCTCGGAGGTGGTGCACGAGGCGGTCGAAGGGCTGGCGGCCGAGGAGCTGAACGCCCGGATCGACCCGGGGGCGAACTCGATCGCCTGGCTGGTCTGGCACCTGACCCGGGTGCAGGACGACCACCTGGCGGACGCCTCGGGCCGGGAACAGGTCTGGACGGCCCAGGACTGGCAGTCGCGGTTCGCGCTGCCGCTGCCCGCCGCGGACACCGGCTTCGGGCACACGGCCCGCCGGGTCGCCTCGGTCCGCGTCGAGTCGGGCGAGCTGCTGCTGGGCTACTTCGACGCCGTCCACGAACAGAGCACCGCGTTCATCCGCTCGCTGGCCGCCGCCGACCTCGAGCGCGTCGTGGACGAACGCTGGGATCCCCCGGTCACCCTCGGGGTCCGCCTGGTCAGCGTCCTCGCCGACGACCTCCAGCATGCCGGCCAGGCCGCGTACGTACGGGGCGTGCTGGGCCGGCGGTAGACCGCGCGCAGATCCCGCTGCCTGACGACGAGACGCCCCTGAAAGGCGGTGGGCCGTGCCCCGTGCGCGCTCGGTCCGGCCCCTGCGCATGCTGCTGTGCGCCGTCCTGCTCCTCGCCGCCGCGGCGGCCCCGGCGGCCGGCGCGGGCTCGGCGGCCGGCGCGGGCTCGGGCGCCGGCTCGGGCTCGGGCTCGGGCTCGGGCTCGGGCTCGGGCTCGGGCTCGGGCTCGGGCTCGGGCTCGGGCTCGGGCTCGGCGGCGGAGCCGATCGTGGACACCGACCGCGGGCAGGTACGGGGCCGGGCCCACGGCACGTACCTCACCTTCGACGGGATCCCGTTCGCCGCTCCCCCGACCGGTTCGCTCCGCTGGCGGCTCCCGCAGCCCCCGGCGCGCTGGGAGGGCGTCCGCGACGCCGGCAGCCCCGGAAGCCGCTGCCTGCAGCGGCCCTCCCTCGGGCCGGGCGGCCTGAGCGGCTCGGAGGACTGCCTCTACCTGAACGTCACCGCTCCCGCCGCCCCCGCCCCGGCCGGGCGGCCGCGGCCCGTGATGGTGTGGATCCACGGCGGCGGGTTCACCTCCGGCGCCGGTGACCTGTACCGGCCGGAGTCGCTCGCCGTGCGCGGCGACACCGTGGTCGTCACGGTCAACTACCGGCTCGGGACCTTCGGCCTGTTCGGGCATCCGGGGCTCGGCGGCGCCCCGGACTTCGCGATCGCCGACCAGCAGGCGGCGCTGCGCTGGGTGCGGGCGAACATCCGCGGCTTCGGCGGCGACCCGTACGACGTCACCCTGTTCGGCGAGTCCGCCGGCGGGCTCAGCGTCTGCGCGCACCTCGCCTCCCCGGCCTCCGGCGGGCTGTTCCGGCGGGCGGTCGCGCAGAGCGGGCCCTGCTCGCTCGAATCCCCTCCGGGGTCGGTCCTGCCCGACCAGGCCCGCTACCGGCCCTTCGTCCCCGAGCAGACCACCGTCGCGCAGGGCACCGCGACGGCGGCCGCCCTGGGCTGCGAACGCTCCGACCCGGAGGAGGCCGTGGAGTGCCTGCGCGGTGTGGATGCGGCGGCCTTGGCGGCGCCGGAGCTCATGCAGCGGTTCAGCCTCGTGTCGTACGGCAACGGCGTGCTGCCCGTGGAGCCGCGGCTGGCCCTGGAGACCGGCCGCTTCCACCGGGTTCCGGTGATCCTGGGCACGAACCGCGACGAAATGCGGCTGTTCCTGGCGGCGGTCCTGCGGGGGTTCCCCATCCCCGACGAAGCCGCCTACCGCAGCCGCCTGGAGCTCTCCTTCGGGCCCCCGGCAGCCGCGGCCGTCGCCGCCCGCTACCCGGTCGGGGCCTACCCGACGCCGGCGCTGGCGTGGGCAGCCGTGATGACCGACGCGTCGTTCGTCTGCCCGGGGCTGCGTGACGGCCGCCGTCTGGCGCGGTACGTGCCGACGTACGTCTACCGGTTCGGCGACCGGGACGCGCCGAACTTCACCGGGTTGCCGGCGGTGGAGGGCTTCCCCTTCGGGGCGGCGCACGGGTTCGAGCTGCCGTACCTCTTCGACTACGGGGTGGCGCTGAGCGGGCCGCAGCGGGTGCTGTCCGACCGGATGATCGGCTACTGGACGGGCTTCGCCCGCACCGGCGCCCCCGCGGTGCCCGGCGCCCCGACGTGGCCGCGCTTCGCGCGCCCCGCCTCCGTCCTGTCCCTCGCCCCGGGCCCGGGCGGCATCACCACCCTCGACGCCGAGGCCGAACACCGCTGCCCCTTCTGGAACGAAACCTGGCCCCCGCCGCCAGCCTGACCGGCGAAGCCGGGTTCCTCGGGGCTCCGCCCCGAACCCCGCGCCTCAAACGCCGGCGAGGCTGGAATTGTCGGAGCCCGGCTGCGAGGGCGGGCGGAGCCGGGGTTACTGGGGCTCCGCCCCAGACCCCGCGCCTCAATCGCCGGCGAGGCTGGATTTTGCCGACCCACGGCCTCGAAACCAGCAACCGGCGAAGCCGAAGCCAAGCACTCCCCGACACCCTGAACCGAGAGCCCGACCATTCCGGCCCCGCCGGCGATCGAGGCATGGGCCCGGGCAGAGCCAGGTACCGGCGAAGCCGGGTTCCTTGGGGCTCCGCCCCAAACCCCGCGCCTCAAACGCCGGCGAGGCTGGACTTTGCCGACCCACGGCTTCGAAACCAGCAACCGGTAAAGCCGAAACGACAGCAGTCACCGGCACCGAACCGAGAGCCCGGCCAATCCAGCCCCGCCGGCGATTGAGGCGCGGGTCCGGGCGGAGCCCGGTGCCCGGCGGAGCCGGGGTTCCCAGCCCGGGCCCCGCGCCCCAGACTTCGGCGAGGCTGGAATGCCCGACCCTCACCAGGGTGTGGTGGCCACCTCGCGGCCTTCGGTCGACCTGACGACCACCGTGCCGCTGTCCCCGTACGCCGCACGCCGCCACTCGGCGAACACCTGCGCCACCCTGCGCCCGTCCTCCGCCTCGCCCTTGCCGACGGACCGGGTCCGGAAGGTCACCCGTGCCTCCCCGGCGCCACCCGCCCGGCGGACCCGGACCTCCTGGGCGGGCCCGGCCGGCATCATCGCGTCCGACTCCGTGCGGTGCCCGGCGAAGTAGGCGTTGAACTCGCGGGTCATGTCGTACCACCCCGCGGCGACGCACGGCCCCGGGCTGCCGGTGTCCTGGTCGGTCGGCGGGTCGGGCGGGCCCGTCTCCTCGTCGGTCGGCGGGTCGGCGCTGCCCGTCTGCTCCTCCGTGGGCGGGCCGGCGCTGCCCGTCTCCTCCTCCGTCGGCGGGCCCGCGTTGCCGCCGTCGGAGCGGTCCGTCGTCAGGTCGAGGCCGCACGTGTTCTCCACGGGCGGCGGCGTGCGCGGCCCTCCCGTGGCCCGCGGCGCGGTGCCGCAGGCCGCGAGCACACCGCAGAGCACTCCCGCCGCCACGGCCCGCCAGGCCCTCGATGCGATGGTCCCCGTCACCGTCATGGGCATACGCGTTATCCCCCTCTCCCTCACCCACCGAGAGGGAATCCCGCGCCTCTCGGTTCCCGGAAGCGCCGCCGCGACGGCGTACGGGTCCCGGAGCCGAGGGCGAGCGCGCCGCCGATCAGGACCGCGGCGACGGCGAATGTGGTGCGCGTACCGGAGGCGACGGCCGCGGGCGGAGCCGCGGTGACGTCGGCCGTCGCCGCGCCCAGCGCGAACACCGCGCCCATCACGGACGCCCCGGTGACGAGCCCGAGGTTGCGCGAGAGGTTGAGCAGGCCGGAGACGACCCCGCGCCGACCGGGGTCGACGTCGGCCATGACGGCGGTGTTGTTGGCCGTCTGGAACAGCGCGTACCCGATGGTCAGGACGACGAGCGGGACGAGGTAGCCCGCGACGCCGAGCGCGGCCGGCACTGCCGCCAGCACCGTGGCGGCGGCCGCCATCGCTACGAGGCCGGCGAAGGTCACGCGCCGCGCGCCGAGGCGGTCCACAAGCCGGCCGGCCGGCACTGCGGTGAACGCCGTGACGAGGGGGCCCGCCGACATGGCGAGTCCGACCAGGGCCGCGGGCAGGCCGAGGGCCCCGGCGAGGTGGAAGGGGCCGACGACCAGAGTCGCCATCATCACCGTCGAGACGAGGCCGCTCATCGCCAGCCCGGCGCCGAGTCCTGGCGTCCGGAGCATCGCGGGCCGCAGCAGCGGGGACCCCACCCGCGTCTCGGTCAGCAGGAACAGGCCGGCCCCGGCGGCGGCCGCCCCGAGCAGAGCCAGGTTGAGCGGGCCGAAGCGGCCCCGGCCCAAGGTCATGGCGAGGGCGTACGCGGCCAGCGTCAGGGCGAGCAGCGCCGTGCCGGCCGGGTCGAAGCGGGGCCGGGCTGCGGTGGCCCGCCGGTCCCGCCGGTCCGGCCGGTCCGCGGGCAGGTGGCGCCGGGCGAGGACGAGGGCCAGGGCGCCCAGGGGTACGCAGGCGAGGAAGACGGCCCGCCAGGTGGAGGCGGAGATCAGCAGGCCGCCCAGCGAGGGGCCGAGCCCGGTGCCGACGGCGGACATGGTTCCGAGCAGCCCCATGGCACTGCCGGTCCGGTCCTTGGCGACGGCCGGGCCGACGGACGCCGTGGTGAGGGCCATCATGACGGCCGCCGCGAGCCCCTGGGCCGTGCGGGCCGCGATCAGCAGCGGGAGGGTGGGGGCCAGGCCGCACAGGGCCGAGGCGGCGGTGAAGGCGCCGATCCCGGCGAGGAGCAGCCGGCGGCGGCCGAGGAGGTCGCCGAGCCGGCCGGCGCTGACGATGAGGGTGGTGACGGCGAGGAGGTAGGCGAGGACGACCCACTGGACGTCCTGGAAGGAGGCGTTGAACGCCTTCGCCAGCGACGGCAGGGCGACGTTGGCGATGCTCGTGCCGAGCGAGGACAGCAGCATGGACAGCGACAGGGCGGCCAGCGCCCGGCGGGCCGGGTGTGTGTGCTGCCCGTCCCCGGTGGCGGGGTGGTCTTCTCTTCCGGCGAGCGCTGGCTTCAAGGTGGACTCCGTGGGGCGGATGGCGACGGTGGCCCGGCCGGCCCGGTTCTGACGGACGGGTGGCCCCACGGTGCGCCCGGCCGGCGCGGCCCGCAAAGTAAGGTTGCCGATATGGCAAACGACGACGCCGCGGTGCTCGCCGCCGTGGGTCCGCGCCTGCGCGAGCTGCGCAAGACGCGCGGGATCACCCTGGCCGGGCTGGCGCAGACCACCGGTATCTCGGTCAGCACCCTGTCCCGTCTGGAGTCCGGGGAGCGCAGGCCGAACCTGGAGCTGCTGCTGCCGCTGGCCCGCGCGTACCGGGTGCCGCTCGACGAGCTGGTCGGGGCGCCGCCGGTCGGCGATCCGCGGGTGCGGCTGAAGCCGATCAGGCGGGCGGGGGTGACGATCGTGCCGCTGACCCAGCACCCGGGCGGGCTCCAGGCGTTCAAGATGGTCATCCCCGGCACGCGCCGCGTACCGGAGCTGCGGACGCACGAGGGGTACGAGTGGCTGTACGTGCTCAGCGGCAGGCTGCGGCTGGTCCTCGCGGAGCGGGACCTCGAGCTGAAACCGGGCGAGGCCGCGGAGTTCGACACCCGGCTGCCGCACTGGTTCGGCAGTACCGGGGAGGAGGCCGTGGAACTGCTCAGCCTGTTCGGGCCGCAGAGCGAGCGCGTCCACGTCCGCGCGAAGCCGCGCTAGCGCACCGCGGCTCAGCGGGCTGCGCGGATGCGTTCCGCCTCGGGGGCGGACGGCTGCGCCGGGATCGCGGGGATCGCGGCCCGCAGCGGGGTGTTCCTGCGGATGTCCTCCACACCGCGGCGCAGGCCTGCGCGCAGCAGCCGGCTCAGGGGCCGTTCGACCAGGCGGTGGATGAGCCAGGCGAGAGCGGCCATGACCGCGGTCACGCCCAGGACGAGCGGGACGGGCGGGACGTCGTGGCGGAAGTGGTGGATGAACGTCAGCCCGGCCATCATGTGGATCAGGTAGAGCGGGTACGTGAGCGCTCCGGCGTGCGGCAGCCAGCGCCAGCGGATGCGGTCGAAGGCCCCGAGGGCTATGCCCGCCATGACGAGGAACCCGCAGGCGATGATCACGTGTGCCGGCCACGGGGGCAGCTCGAGGGCCGTGGTGCGCCCGAGGTTGGTGATCATCCGGCTCCGGACGAAGCTCTGCGCGAGGAGGAACTGCAGCCCGACGATGGTCCACAGGACGGCATTGGGCCTGAAGCGGCGCATCAGGTAGAAGGCTATGCCGGCGATGAAGTACGGCGAGAAGGACGGGATCGCGAAGAAGGACAGCAGGCCGCTGTCGGCGGTCGGAGCGACGATGCCGGCCAGGGTCCAGACCCCGCAGAAGACGACGCAGTTGCGGTAGGTCACACCGCGCAGGACGACCAGCGCGAACAGCACGTAGAACTTCAGCTCGACGAAGAGGGTCCAGTACGCGTCGTCGATGTGCGGCACGTCCATGCCGCCCTGGAGCATCGTCAGGTTCACCACCACGTCGCGGAACGCCTTCACCCCGCGCACCTCCGGCCAGGCGAACAGCACCGTGGAGGTGAACACCACGGCCGCCCAGTACGCCGGGAAGAGCCGGGAGATGCGGGACACCGCGAACTCGCCGGCGGTGCGCCCCCAGGCACTCATGCAGATGACGAACCCGCTGACGAGGAAGAACAGCTCGACGCCCAGCCAGCCGTACGCGGCCCCCTTGCTCGCCACGGGGAAGACGGTGGCGACCGGCTTCCCCCAGGCGCTCTGCAGGGCGAGGTAGTGGTAGCAGAGCACGGAGAGCGCGGCGAGGATCCGGACGCCGTCCAGGACTGCCAGGCGGGCGCCGCCGCCCGTCTCGGCGCTGCGAGAGGGGCCGCGGCTGCGCCCGGGCGGTCCGGCTGGTCGGGATCTTGGTCTCCACGCGCTCATAGCGTGGCACTGTACAGCTCACCCATCGGGAGGCTTTGGCCTCAGACCCAGGAGGCGGCCACCAAGGAGCGCTCCGCAGCGGCCAGGTGGGCGGCTGCGGACAGCCAGGCCCAGGCGTAGCCGTCGGCCGAGGCGTCGGTGAGTCGGCCGAAGACGTCGCGGGGGCGCCGGTCGGCCTCCGCGGCCAGGGCCGTCGCCAGCTCGGCCGCGGTGGTGAAGCCGGCCCGCCGCAGCGGCCCGTACGTGGCGACCGGTTCGGCGCCCCGTGCCGACTCGGCGACGGCCCGGCGGCCCCCGGCGACCCCGCTCTCCAGCAGTCGGCGCACCCGCCACAGCGGCGAGTCGTCCAGCGCGTCCGCCGCGTCGGCGGGGCCCGGCCCTGGGGCCGGGGGCGGCTCCGGGGCGACGGACAGGGACGGGAAGTGGCTGCCCTGGAGGCGGTCGTAGCCCAGGTCGGCGCGGTCCAGCCACTCGTCGGGCAGCTGCAGCGTGTACGGCGCACCCGGTACGGGGCCGACGGCGAGGGGCCGCAGCGTCGCGGCCCGGTCCAGGTCGGGGCGGCCCAGGACGCGCAGCGCCAGCCCCGGACGCTCCGCGATGCGGCGCAGGTTGTCCGTGTGCGGCAGCTCCGGATGGGGGTGGGCGGCGCGCAGCCGGAGCAGCGGCCCCGGGGCGCCGTCCGGCCGGGCCTCGCGGACCAGGAGGTCCTCGCCGGCGGCGCCGACCACCGTGACGTCGCAGCCCAGCAGGGCGGGGGCGGCGGCATCGGGGCCGAGACCCTCGGCGGCGGCGAGCTGCGCCGCCACGGCCTCGGCGGCGGGGCGGGCGAACAGGGCGGCGGCCGGCTCCTCGGTCCAGGGCGCGCCGCGCAGCGGGGTCGCCTGCACCCCGCGCCCGGCGCCGAGCCGGCCGTCGGCGGAGACGGTGGCCCCGACGATCCGCAGCCCGCCCCGCGCCAGGCCCGCGTGGTCGAGGACGGCGCCGCCGAGCGCCACCGAGGCGGATCCGGCGCCCTTGGCGCGGGCCAGGCCGCCGGGGCGGACGTCGGACACCGAGTGGTGTGCGCCGTCCGCGGCCAACAGGTGGGTGACCACTCCCCCGTACCCGGTGGCGGAGAGCACCGGCTCGCGGCACAGGCCGAGCACCCGCAGGCTGCCGCCCGGCCGGTACGCGCGGCGCGCCGTGCCGGCCGCGGCCGGGTCGGCGGTACCGGAGGCCAGGACGGCGGCGGTCGCCAGCAGTTCGCGGAAGGCCGCGGTGAGGTCCGCGAGGCGGTGGGCGCCGCTGCGGTCCCGGGCCGCGCGCAGGCCCCGTACGACGCGCAGGGCGGCGGCCTCGGCGCGGGGCAGCCCGGCGACGCGGGCGGTGTGCGCCGCGCGCAGCAACTCGGCCTGCACCACGGCGCCGCCGGCCGTCGCCCCGGCGGCGAGGGCTTCGGCCGACACCCGCCAGAGTGCCGAGGCGGCCCGCACCTGGGCGGGCGTCAGCACCGCGGCATCCGTGCCAACACCCGCGCCGGCACCCGCGCCGGCCCCCGGGCCCGCAGGACCGCCCGCGCCGCAAGCCCCGGCGTCGGCCGCCCCGGCCGAGCCACCGGCGGTGCCCGCCGCGCCGCTGCCGCCACGGGTGGTACCCCGCTGACCGGGCACGCCGGGGGCACCGCCCCCGTCCGGCCCGGCCGGAGTTGCCGCAGCCCCCGGGCCACCGGGCGTGCCGGGTCCGTCCGCAGCCGGGGCGCCCGTCGTGGCCGGTGCGCCCGCTGCGTCCGGCACCTGCATGTCGGGCGCCCCGTCGGCGGGGCCGGCAGGCAGCGGCTCCGGATCGGGGGCCGGGTCCGCGAGGGGGGCCGCGCCGAGGACCGCGGCACGGTGCAGGCAGCGCGGTGCCAGCAGGCAGCTGCAGGAGGCCTGTTCGGCCGTGGTCACAGCCCCGTCCGGGCCGGGCCGCAGCACCACCACGGCGTCCTCGCCGAAGCGGAGGGTGAGGGTGCCGTCAGCGGCCCGCTCGGCGGCGGGGGTGCCCGCGGCGCAGCCCTCGACGGCGGCGTCGAGCTTCTTGCGCAGCCGGGCGCTGAGGTTCTCGACGGCTTCGGCGAGGACCTCGGGGGCGACGGGCGGCAGGGGTTCGGTGCTCAACGGGATTCTCCACGGAGGCGGTCGCCCACCCAGCGGGCGAGGGCGAGCGGGCTGAGGGCGGCCACCGGCATGCCGGCCGCGACGAGTTGCCGGGCGACGGCCGCCGAGTAGCGGGGGGCGCCGGTGTCGTCGAGCGCGGCGCAGCCCAGCAGGTGGGCACCGGAGGCGGCCAGGGCGCGGACCTCGCCCAGGAGTCCGCCGAGCGGTGCGCCCTCCTCGAAGTCGCTGACCACGACGACGAGGGTGCGGCTCGGCACGGTGACGAGGGAGCGGGCGTGGGCGAGGCCCGCCGCGATGTGCGTGCCGCCGCCGACGCGGACCTCCAGGAGCAGCGACAGCGGGTCGTCCACCCGGTCGGTGAGGTCCACGACCTGGGTGGAGAAGGCGAGGAAGTGCGTGGACAGGGTGGGGACGCCGCCGAGGACGGCCGCGGTGAGCGCCGACCAGATGACCGAGGCCTCCATGGAGCCGGAGACGTCGACGACCAGGATGAGCCGCCAGTCGGCCTCGCGGCGGGCCCGGGTGCTGAACACCGGCCGCTCGGGCACCACGGCCACGGTGCCGTCGGGCAGCCTGCGGGTGTGGGCGAGGTTGGCCCGCAGGGTGCGGTCCAGGTCGAGCCGGCCGCCCGGGCGGCGGGTGGGCCGCGGGGTGTTGAGCCCGGAGAGCGCCGGCCGCAGCCGGGTGGCGAGCTCGCGGGCCAGCTCGTCGACGAGCCGCCGGACCAGCGGGCGCAGCTTGGCGAGCTGGGCCTCCGGCAGGCCGCCGGCGAGGGACAGCACCGAGCCGAGCAGTTCCACGGAGGGGCGTACGGCGGCCGGGTCGAGCTGGGTCAGCACGTCGGTGCGGCCGGCGTCGGCCGCGGCGGCCAAGACCTCCTCGCGCAGGTCCGTGCCGAACAGCGACTCCAGTTCCTCGGCCCATTCGCGGGCCGTGGGGAACGGGGCCTCCTGGCCGCCGCCGGCTCCGGTGCCGGTGCCGGGGCCGCCGTCCAGCGCGGCGGAGCCCTCGCCGCGGCCGGTGCCGTACAGCTCGTCCAGGGCCCGGGCGTAGCGGCGGGCGCCGGCGGGCAGCATGTCGCGCTGCCGGCCGAGCAGCAGCCGCCACCGGTCGGCGGGGGCGAGCCGCTGCCCGTCCGGCAGCGCGGCCGCGGCCACGGGCGTCCCGGCGGGCCGGGGTGCCCCGGCCTCGGAGGCCGCCGGGTCAGGAGCCACCGCATCCCGAGCCACCGCATCCGCAGCCGCCGCATCCGCAGCCGCGCCGTCCGGGCCGGGCGGCCGGGGCAGGTGCTTCAGGGCCGCGGCCCCGGCGGCGTCGGCGGCGGCCCACAGGGCGAGCAGGGCGGGCGGCGCGTCGAGGGAGAGGTCGACGCGGTCGCCGAGCCGCTCGGCGACGGTGGCCAGCAGCCGGTCGCGGGCGGCGGGGGCCATGGCGTCGAAGCCGCCGCGCAGGGCCGGGAGCCGGTCCAGGAAGGCCTGGTCCGTCAGGGCCTCGATGCGGTCGAGGACCGGGACGAGGGCGGGCGCGGAGGACTGGAGCAGCGGTCCGGCGGCGGTCAGCACGCCGCCGAGCCGGCGGGTCAGGGTGCGCCGGGCGTCGGGTGCGGCAGCGGCGTCGATCCACCCGGCGGCGCGCTCGCCGAGCCCCGCGGCCGGATCGAGGTCGAGCAGCACGCGTACCGCGAGGGCGGCGCCCTGCATCAGCGGGGACGCCGAACCGGCGAGGTCGGCGAGGGCCCCGTCCATGCGCAGGCCGAGGTGCCGGGCGGCGGCCCTGTCGGCGAGGGCGACGAGGGCGCGCGCGTCGGCGGGGTCCTCGCTGCCGGCGAGGCCGGGCAGCGCCCGGACGGCGGCGTCGAGCAGCTCGCCGGTGAGGGCGGAGGCGGCGGCGCGCGGGCCGTCCGCGTCGACGGGGAAGTGGCCGCGGGCGAGCCCCTCCAACAGGTCCAGCGCCTCGAGCAGTTCGGGCAGGGCGGCGGTCTGCGGAAGGGTGGCGGCCGCCTCCTGCAGCCGTACGGAGACCAGCTCGGGCAGATCGCAGCGCGCGGCGGCGGCCAGGCCGGCGAGGATCTGCGCCGGGGTCGGACCGCCGTCGGCGGCGGCCTTGCGGGCGCTCTCGCGCAGCGTTCCCGCGGCGGCCTGGGCGGCCGTGACGCCGCGGACGCCGGCGAGGTCGAGGCGGGCGGGGACGGACGGCGTCCAGTTCAGCCGCCACTTGGTGCCGAGGGCGGTGCCGTCGCCGGTGGCGGCCACGTCGAGCGGCTGCCCGTACTGGGCGCCGCAGACGGCCAGCCGCTGGAGCAGGACCTCGCGGCGCCGGTCGAGCCCGGAGCGCAGCGGGTCGAGCCGGACCTCGCGTGCGGCGGGGTCCTCGGGGCCGGGCAGCCGCAGCTCGGTGAGCTCGGCCTCCACGCTGGGGCCGAGACCCGAGCGGGGGGCGTGGGGGGTGGTGCGGCCGCGGGTGGTCCCGACGAGCACGGCTTCGAGGGCGCGGGCCAGGGCCCGGCCCCGGCCGAGGGGTTCGCCTTGGCCGAGCACGGTGGTGACGGCCTCGAGGAGTTCACCGCGGCCGGGCGCGGGCAGGGCGCGCAGCACGGCGAGGTCGCAGGCGAGCCGCAGGGTCTCGGCGGCCTCGCCGGTACCGGCGGTGTGGCCGGCGCGGCGCAGTTCCCGGCACAGCCCGGTGATGGCCACGGACGCCGCGTCCCGTACCCGGCCCGGATCGCCGCCGGCCTCGAACACGGCCTGCTGCCACAGCGGATCCCGGATCCCGGCGGGGTATCCGGACCGCGAGTCGAGCAGTTCGTACGCATACGGCACGAACGAGGTCACGCCGACACCGCCCTCCGCAGCCGGACCGGAGGACCCGGCCGGAACCGGTGCGGGCGGGGCGTCGGCCGGAAGGGCAGTCCCAGGGCCCACGGGCAGATCCGCCAGGGCCGGGGCGTGGAATGCGCCGATGACCGCGGCGACGCGGCGGCCGCCCGAGGCGGCGGCGGTGATGACGCTGCGCATGTGCGCCTCGCGGGCCAGGTCCACCTCGGGGACGGCGCCGTCCTGGCGCAGCGCCCAGCCCACGCCGAGCGCTGCCCGGCGGACGGCCTCGGGCGGGCAGCCCGGGGCCAGCACCTCCACCGCGCGGTCCCACAGGTCGTCGCCGTCCCGGCCGGTGCCCGAGGCGCGCAGGGCGTCGGCGTACGACCGCCCCGGCGGGCCGGCTGCCGGCGGCGTCTCCCCGGCGGCCGGGCGCGGGGCCCAGCCGGCGTCGGACAGCGGCAGGTCGCAGCAGAGCACCTCGGCCCCGCGCTCCCGCGCCCAGCGGACGGCGGCGAGCTCCGGGGAGAAGTCCGCGAACGGGTAGAAGGCGAGCCCGCCGTCCGCCCCGGTGCCGGCGAGGGCGACGGGGGCCACGGTCTCCGGGTCGGCCAGGTGCTCCAGCCACGGCTGGAAGTCGGCGGGCAGCTCGACGCAGACCACCTGTGCCTCGGCGGCGTCCAGCAGCGCCGGCACCACCGCGGCCAGTGCCGGGCTGTGGTGGCGTACGCCCAGCAGGTAGGGGGTCCGGGACGCGGCGAGCGCGTCCACGGTGGCCCGGGGGTCGGCCAGGGTGGTCATCGCAGGCTCCCGCGCAGGTCCCACAGGCGGCGCCACATGGCGGAGCCGTCCTCGGCGCGGCGGCGCACGGGGCCGTCCCAGTAGCCGAGCAGGCGGCCGTGGTCGGCGGGGTCGTCCTTGCGGACCACGCCCAGGAGGTGGCCGGGCAGCAGGTCCAGGACGTCGCCGGCCGGCAGGTAGGCGGCCGCGACGCCCAGCGAGGTCGCCACCTGCACCGCTTCGGCGGTGGACATGACGGTGCCGGGGCGTTCCACGTCCCAGCCCTCGGCGGAGCGCCCGGAGCGCAGGTCCCGGAAGACGGTGACGAGCGCGTCGAGCACGGCGTCGTCGACCCCGAACGCGGCGCCGGCCCGCTGGACGGCCGCGACGGCCTGGCGGCGGATCAGCGTGGCTTCGGCGTCGGCGTCGGCGATCGGCTCGACCGTCTCGAAGTTGAAGCGGCGCTTGAGCGCGGCGGACATCTCGGAGACCCCGCGGTCGCGCAGGTTGGCGGTGGCGATGACCGTGAACCCGGGGGCGGCGGCGACGGTCGAGTCCTCGGTGGCGGTCAGTTCGGGCACGCTGACGCGCCGGTCGGACAGGATCGACACCAGCGCGTCCTGGACCTCCGGGAGGCAGCGGGTGATCTCCTCGACCCGTACGACGCGGCCGGTGCGCATGGCGGACAGCACCGGCGAGTCGACGAGCGCCTGCGGGGTGGGGCCCTGGGCGAGGAGGAGGGCGTAGTTCCAGCCGTAGCGGAAGGCGTCCTCGGTGGTGCCGGCGGTGCCCTGCACGGTGAGGGCGCTGGTGCCGCAGACGGCGGCGGCCAGGAGTTCGGAGAGCATCGACTTGGCGGTACCGGGCTCGCCGGTCAGCAGCAGGCCGCGTTCGCCGGCCAGGGTGACGACGCAGCGCTCGACGAGGGCGCGTTCGCCGACGAACTTGGGCGCGATGGCCATCTTGGCCGGCAGCCCGGCGCGGCGCTTCGGCAGGGCGAGTTCCTCGCCGTCGCTGCCGCAGACGAAGGTGACCACGGCGCGCGGGGTCAGGGTCCAGCCGGGCGGGCGGGGGCCGGTGTCCTGGGCGGCGAGGAAGGCGAGTTCGGCCGCGTACCGCTCCTCGGCGGGCAGTATCTGGCGGGCCGGGGCGGCGGGTTCTTCGCTGACGGTCGTCGTCATGGGGTCGTCCTCGAAACGTGAGAAGGAAGCGAACAACAAGAGAGGGAAAGAAGAGCCAAGGAGAGAAGGAGCGAGGGACGGGGGCGCGGCGCATCCCGGTGTTGCGGGTGCGCCGCGCCCCGGCCGGCGTCGCCGGGCCGTCAGCGGCGCCGGGGGCGGGTCCGCTTGACCTTGAGTTCCTCGAAGCGCGGTACGTCGCCGTCGGTGACGCGCTGCCAGGCCCGCCGGTAGAGGTCCGCGGCCGGCTCGGCCGGCACGAGGACCCCCAGGGCAGGGCTGCCGCCCGGGGCCAGGGCGTACATCGGGAGCTTCCACTGCTCCACCGGCAGCACGGGCGAGGACATCTCGGTCCAGCCGCCGGGCAGGAACAGGGAGCGCCCGGCCCGGGTCCGGCTGGCCGTCACCACCAGGTCGGTGGCGGCCAGTTCGGCGCGGGCGGCCTTGATCCGGGCCGGCTTCCAGCCGGTCCAGCGGGCCGTGTTGCGGTCGGTGGGGTCGGGCATGGCGAGCAGGATCAGGTACAGGGCGGCGGCGTCCGCGCCCAGGCCGTGGGCCTGCGCGGCCCGTTCCACCAGGTCCGGGACGGAGCGGGTCGGGTCCTGCGGGTACCAGGTGCCGTCCTTGTCGGCGGTGCCCGCCGCCGGGGCTCCGGGATCGGCGAGCAGCGCGGCGAAGGCCGGGTCGTGGGCGGCCCGCAGGGCCGTCTCGACGGCGGAGGGCCGCTGGTCGGCGCCGCGCAGGACCGGCAGGTACGGGTCGGAGCCCGTGGAGTCGAGCAGGGCCGTGCGCAGCGCCGGTCGGCAGTGGTCGTCGTGGGTGGCCATGACGACCGCGCCGTAGCGCTCGTAGCCCTCGCCCGTCTCGGTCGGGGTGCCGGCCGCCTCGCGGAAGCCGCCGAGGCCCGCGCAGTAGCCGAGGTCCAGGAGGAGTCCGGGCGCGGCCAGCCGCTGCCGTACGGCGGTGAGCACCGGCGGCAGGGCGGCGCGCACGGGGTCGCCCGCGGGCAGCCGGTGGGCCAGCCAGGCCGCGAGCGACAGCGTGCCGTTCAGGACGGCCCCGGTGAGCGTCTCGCCGCCCGGCGCGCAGCGCTCGATGCGGCCCTGGTGGACCTTCCATTCGGCGTCGGTGCCCAGCGCTTCGGACGCGGCCGGGTCGAGGACGGCCGGGAGGGCCCGGTGCACGGCCCAGAAGGTGCCCGCGGCGCGCGTGGCCTCGGCGAGCAGCCACTCGGGGACGGGCGTGCGGCGGCCCACGCGCCGGTTCCACACCTCCGCAGCGGCGGCCACGTCCGGGCCCTCGGTCCACAGCCGCGCCGGGTCGGCGGGCAGCAGCGCGGCGACCACGGCGCGCCGCACCTCGATGTCGAGCGCCTTGAGTTCGTTGCGGGCGTGCTTGGCGTCGGCGGCCTTGACCCCGAGGGCGGTGCGCAGCTCGGCCGGCAGGAAGTGGTGCTCCCAGCTGTCGATGTTCGGCAGGCCGGCCAGCAGCAGCCGGGCGGCGGTGCCGGAGACGCCGGTCAGGCGGGCGAACTCGTCGGCGGCTTCGGGGCGCAGTGGTGCGGGGCCGCGCTCGGCGGCCTCGGTCAGGAACGCCGTGAGCCAGCCGGGGCCGCGTTCGCGGTCGCCGAGGGGGGCCTGGCCGCGGACGGTGTACGGGCCGGGGACGGCGAAGGCGCCGGTGGGGTCGTACAGCAGGGCCCCGAACTCGTGGCCGTCGGGTACGGCGGCGCAGTGTTCGGTGCGGGCGAGGACGGCCCCGCCGCCGAGCGGGAGCAGGCTGCGGTGGCCCGTGGGCCGTCCGATGCCGTCGGGGGTGCTCAGGTGGGGGTGGTCGAGGTGGACCAGGACGCGGCGCCAGCGGTCGGCGGAGCCCTGTGCGGAGTCGAGGCCGAGGGCGTCGATCCGGGCGAGCACGGTGCGCAGTGCGGCCCGCTCCTCGTCGGTGGTGCCGGGGGCGACGGCCCGGTAGGCGATCGCGGCCGGCTCGTCGAGCAGCGGTGTGAAGGGCAGGGTGGAGTAGTCCAGTGCGGGCATGTCGAAGTGGAGCCGGCCGGGCACCGCGACGGCGCCGGTGTCGGCGCACGCCTCGGCGAGGCGCGCCAGGAAGCGGTGGGCGACGTCGTTGTCGGCGCCCCACCGGTAGTAGCCGGTGCCGACGATGCCGGACAGCGCCTTGGCGATGAGCGCGTCGGTGGGGCCCTGCGGCCCCTCGGCCGCGTCGGCCGCGCCGGTGTCGGGGTCGAGCCGCGCGGCGATGCCGTCCAGGGCCTTCTGCTGGACCAGGGCGAAGCGCAGGACCTCGACGACGCCGCCGATCAGCGGCTCCGCGGTGACCTGCGGCAGGGCCGCGGTGACCAGGCCGGGCAGGTCGGACGCCTTCTCGGCCTTGGCCGCGGCCTCCAGCAGGGCGGCGACGGTGTCGCGGTCGACGGTGCGCAGGGCCGTGGAGCCCTCCGGGTCGCGGGGGCGCAGGGCGTACCAGAAGGGGAGCGGCGGGAGGTCGACGCTGCCGGTGGCGAAGGCATGGTTGTTGCGGTGGTCGCCGCGGGTCTGGGCGGTGACGACGCCGTCCGGGTCGGTGATGCTGAGCGCGCGCCAGCTCTGGCTCAGCGCGCGGGGCCGGTCGTCGCCGGGGAAGGCGAGGGCGGCGAGGGGCATGTCGCTGCCCTCGGGCGTGTGGACGGTGCGTCCGGCGGTGTCGCAGCCGTGCCAGCCCTGGCCTCCGGGGAGGCGTACGGCGCGCCAGCCGAGGAGACCGTCGGCGGGCGCGGCGAGGGCCGAGCCGTCCACGGTGGGGGCGGGGCGCAGCCAGGCGGAGTGGGCGTTGAGGACCGCGCCCGAGGGGTGGGCGCGCAGCGCGTCGGCGAGGAAGGCCGGCTGGGAGTGCCGGCCGCGCGCGCCGTCGGCTGGGGCGTACTCGCGCCAGCCGGCGTCCTGGTCCTGTTCGCGGCGCTGCCAGACCCAGTACGAGGTGCCGTCGCAGAGCAGGGCCTGCTCGGCGGGGAGCACGGTGTCCCCCGCGTGCAGGACGCCGCCGCCGGTGGCGCGGCCGCCCCCGGGCAGGGGCAGGCTGATGTGGTCGGAGCGCAGCGACCAGTGATTGCGGTCCGAGCCGAGCGAGAAGACGTGCTGCGGCGCGGTGTGCCAGTAGCCCTGGATGTCGCCGGAGTTCCAGGAGCTCCAGAAGACGAGCAGGGCGCCGTCGACGTAGTGGAATCCGTACCGGTACGAGCCGCCGACCGGCACCCGCAGGTCGTGGGTGAGCACGGTGGAGTCGGCATCGATGACGCGGACCTGCAGGGAGTTGGCGACGATGAGGTAGGGCCAGGCCTCGACGACGGTCAGGTTCCCGCGGCGCAGGGCCTTGCGGTCCGCGAGCTCGACGAGGGCCTCCTCGAACGCGGGCCAGGCGAACTCCTCGAAGAGGCCTGTGCGCAGGGTCCGGGCGAGGATCCCGCCGAGGTCGGCGGCGGCCGCTGCGGCGACCTCGTCGCGGGCGAGTTCGAGTGCCTCGGCGGGCAGCCAGGTCAGCCGCTGGATCGCGGCGGGGAGGGCGGGCAGGCCGGCGGAGGTGGACCTGCGGGCGACCTCCTGCATCCATTCCGTGAGCATGGGGCGGCCGCCGGGCGAGGCGGCGAGGGCGCGCATCACGTCCGCCCCGGAGCCGGCGTCGCCGAAGGAGTCGGCGGCGCGCCGGAAGGCGGGTCGGAACCGCTGGTCGGCCGCGAGGGCGAGGAGGTCGCGCCGGGCTCCCTCCTCGGAGCGGGCCCAGGAGGCCAGGTTCAGCTGCGGCCGGCGGTGCGGGGAGGTGGCCGGGTCCTCGTCGGGGTCGGCGACCGGCAGGCCGAGGGAGAGCAGCAGGTCGAGCAGGTTCATGTCCTCGCCGCCGATGCGCAGGCCCTCGGTGCGGCCGGGCTCGGCGAGTTCGGTGCGCAGCCGGTCGGCGGCGCGGGCGACGAGGTCGAGCAGTGCGGGCGGGGTGAAGCGCTGGCCCCAGCCGCTGTGGCGGGCGCTGTGGTAGCGCTCCAGCCAGCCGGCCGTGCCGTCGGCGCACCGCTGCTCGGCGGGCAGGCCGGCGTCGACGAGTCCGGCGGTGGTGCCGGACTGCTCCAGGACGTCCAGCCACAGGTCGGACAGTTCGCCTTCGCCGCCGCCGGGCGGCATCAGTTCGAGGAGGGTGCCGCGGACGGCCGGCTCCCGGCGGGCCAGGGCGATGAGCGCGGTGCGGTGGGCCTTCCACCAGCCGTACGCGGCGCGCAGCGTGGCGGGCAGGGGCAGGAGTTCGGCGAGGTAGTCCTGCTCGGCCTCGCTGCCGGTCAGGCCGGCGGCGCGGGCGAGGCGGCGCAGCTCGGTCGCGGCCTGCGCGGAGGGCGGCAGCCCGCCGGCGGTGCGGCGCACGCACAGGCGGCGGAAGCGGGTGTAGGCCTCGTCGGGGCTGACGCGGGCGGAGAGTTCCTTGGCGTAGCCGGTGAGGACCTTCACCGGGAGCGCGCCGACCAGGGCGAATTCGAGGAAGACGGCGTCGAGGCGGTCCTCGTCGACGGCCAGGCCGTGCTGGGCCTCGCTGCTGCGGGCGCGGCCGAACAGCTGGGCGGCGTACGTGGTGTTCTCGACGGCGAGGAAGAGGCGGGCGGCCTGCTCGTAGAAGACGGGCAGGAAGTGCGGCACCGCGGCGGCGAGCCGGCCGGCCAGCTCATGGACGGCGTCGAGGGCGGCCTTGGGCTTGGTCTTGGCCTGGCGGGCGACCCGGTCGAGCTCGGGGACGACCGCGAGGGCGTGGTGGCCGTCCTCGGGGTGGTGGACGAGCACCCATTCCGGGAAGCCGAGGGCCTGGCGCTGGCCGAGGCCGACGACGGGCGGCTCGCCCTCGTCGAGGACCAGGCCGAGGAACCCGGCGGCCAGGTCCTCGGCCGGGCCGAGCTCGGCCGCGGCCAGCCGGACGACGACGCGGTCGTCGGGCAGGGCGGGGTGGCGGTAGGTGCGCGCGGTCAGGTCGACCGCGGAGGGGCCCGCGCCGTCGGTGCCGACGGGCAGCACGGCGCCGGCCTTGAGGAGGAGTCCGGCCTCGGCGGCCATGTCGTCGGCCGCGGTGGTGGTCGTGGTGCTGGTGGTCGTGGTGCTGGTGGTCGTGGTGCTGGTCATCACGCGTCCTTGCCCTCTTCGATGGTGCGGCCGGCGTAGAGCGCCGCGGCCATGCGCATTCCCTCGGACCAGGCCACCGGTCCGACCTCGGCCAGGGGCACCGCCCGGCCGTCCTCGTCGTGCCAGCTCAGGGCGCCGGTCGTCGTCGTGTCGTCGTAGTACGGCTCGCCGATCCAGACCGCGGCCTCGGTGCCGCGGCCGGTGTCGCGGACGGGGCAGGTGGCGTAGCCCCCGGAGACCCGGTAGCCGAGGCCGGTGGCCCGGGCGGCCAGGGCGAAGCGGTTGGGGAAGGACCCGCCGGCGTAGTCGCGCACCTCCGTCTCCTTGGCGGAGGGGGCCTCGGGCTTGAGCCACGTGGCCCGGTGGATCTGCTCGACGCGCTGCACGATGCCGAGTTCGGCGGCGAAGTCCCGCACGTCGTCCAGGTCCGGCAGCAGCACCGGGTGCGGCAGGGTCACCGTGCGCGGGGAGAGCCGTACGGTCTCGCCGTCGAGGTTGACCACCTTCAGCTCGCCGGCGGCGGTGGCGTCGCGCAGGAAGCCCACCTCGTCCGGATCGTCGCCGACCACGGCGAGGTCGCGCAGCGCGCTGCGCCAGGCCTCGTCCGGCCAGACCCGGGCCAGGAGCGCGGTGGGCACGGGCAGCGAGGACACCATCCAGGTGTCCACCTGGGCGATGCAGGCCGCCTCGTGCCGGTCGAGCCATTCCGCGAGCCGGCGCAGCCGGTCCACCTCGGGGTGGTCGCGCAGCGCCTTGGGCAGGGTCTTCAACTGCCGTCCCGCACTGCGCCCGGTGGCGGACCGCGCCGCCACCCTTCCGTCCACCAGGGCGATCTCGTACCCCTCGCCCGCTGCCAGCCAAGCCATCGTCGCGTGCCTCTCCGCCTGCCCGATCCGAATCCGCGCAGCCTCGGACAGGGCGGAAAAGCCCCCCTGAGCTGCGGTATGCCCGGGAGACTAGCGAGGGCCACTGACAACGCCCGCTGCCGGGCCCGCCGTCGGCGGCGTCCGCCGCGTCACCCGCGCGTGCACCCGAGGTCGAATGTCCGCTTCTGGGTAGGCTTCGCGGGACAGGAGCCGGAGCGGAATCGACTCGGGGTGGGTTCATGGGACGTCAGATACGGGTGCGGGCCGTGGTACTGGCGGTCTCGGTGCTGCTGGCTGCGGGCGGCTGCTCGGGAAGCGGAACGAAGACTGCGGATCCGAAGGCGTCGGCGCCACCGCCCTCCTCCGCACCGCCGACGACCTCCCCGGGCTCGTCCGCAGCGGCGTCACCCACGGCCTCCGTACCGGCCGGTGACGCCAAGCCGGGCGGCGGGGACGTCCTGCCGGGCATGGTCGGGGTGGCAGTCGCCCGGACCCAGCTGGCCGGACTCGAGGTGGCGCCCCCGGGGACGATGGCCGGCTACAGCCGCGCCAAGTTCACGCACTGGGCGGAGCAGGGCGACAAGTGCGACACCCGCGAGGTGGTCCTCGAGCGCGACGGCAAGGACGTGGCACGGGACGCCGAGTGCCGGGCGGTCTCGGGCACGTGGCGGAGCCTGTACGACGGGGTGGTCGTCACCGACGCCTCGAAGATGGACATCGACCACGTCGTGCCGCTCGCGGAGGGCTGGCGCTCGGGCGCCTCCGCCTGGGACGCCGCACGGCGCAAGGCGTTCGCCAACGATCTGACCCACCCCCAGCTGCTGGCCGTCACCGCGGCCACGAACCGCTCGAAGGGCGACCAGAGCCCGGACCTGTGGCAGCCGCCGGACAAGTCGAGCTGGTGCCAGTACGGGCGGGCCTGGACGACGGTGAAGTCCACGTACGGACTGACCGTCACGGAAGCGGAGAAGAGGATGCTGACGACGATGCTGGACACCTGCGCGGCATGACCGGGCGACAGCAGTGGCAGGACCACGTGACGGCCGGGCCGGGCGGGGCGATGACCGACGAGGTCGGCGTCATCACCGGCCCGCTGACCGTGCGCACGACGGCGGTGGCGGGCGGCCTGGCCCGGATCGACGTCCAGTACACCGATGCGGAGGAGTGGTACACGCTGACCGGCAGCCCCGTCGCGCACGGCGGGGCGCCGGCCGCGGTGCACGCGGCGGCGCTCGCCGCGGTACGGGCGGGGCATGCGGCCGAGGCGCCGGCGGGCCCGGGGGCCTAGGACGTCTGCGCGCCCGTCAGGCCTCGTACTCGGTCAGGTCGATGGTGTGGATCTGGAGCAGGTGGCCGTGCTCGGGGTCCTCGATGTCCCGCTCGTGGACCATGCCGAGCTTGCGGATCACGTTCTCGGAGTCCTCGTTGCCCGCCCGGTGGACCGCGATGACCCGGTCCAGGCCGCGGTCCTGGAGGGCGAACTCCAAGGTGGCCTGCGCGGCCTCGGAGGCGTAGCCCTGGCCCCAGTACTGGCGGCCGAGCCGCCAGCGGATGTCCACCGCCGGCATGACCTCCGGCAGGTCCTCGGGCACGGACAGCCCGACCGCGCCGATCAGCTCCCCCGACGCCAGCAGTTCGACGGCGAAGGGCCCGAAGCCCTCCTCGTCCCACTCGTCCTCCCAGCGCTCGATCTCCTCGGCGGTCCGGTCCAGGTCGAGGGTGGAGCCGTCGCCGATCCAGCGCATCACCTCCGGGTCGGCGTTGATCTCCGACAGGGGGACGAGGTCGTCTTCGTTCCAGCGGCGCAGGAGGAGGCGGGGGGTGCGGATCTCGGTCATGCCCCCATCCTGCCGAACGGGGGCCGACCGCGGTAATCGGGGCCTGCGGGTCAGGGGGTGCGCGTGGGGTTGGGGGCGGGGGCGGGGACGTGGAAGCGGACCTCCGGCGCGTCGGCGGCAGGGCCGTCCAGCACCGGCTGGGGCGCTCCCTTGAGGTGCAGGTCGAAGAAGGCTCCCACGTAGCGGCGGGTCAGCTCCAGGGAGCGGTCGCCGGGCAGCGGCGTCATACGGTCCAGCCCGAGCTGGTCACTGAGGACGGGCCAGTCGGTGAAGGTGAAGTGGTGGGAGTCGGCGAAGGTGATCCACCGCTTCCAGCCGTCGAGCCGGGCCCAGTTGTCGTCCCAGTTCGGCCAGTCCGTGCCCGTCCCGCCGGGCACGGTGTCGGACCCGCCGAGCAGCATGAACGGGCGGCCGCCGAGTCCGCCGTCGGGCACGGGCGAGAACAACCCGCCGTCCATGTCGATCCCGGCGCGCACGCGCGGATCGGTGGCCATCACGGCCGCGGCGGCGGAGCCGCCGATCGAGTGGCCCGCCATGGCGATCTTCTTCTTGTCGATCAGGCCGGCGTTGCGCCAGGCCGGACGGTGTCCGGTGAGCTGGTCCAGGAGGAAGGACACGTCGCGGGCCCGGTTGTCCGACACGGCCTTGTAGTCCTTCAGCTCCTTGGCCTTGTCGCAGGCCAGGCAGGTCAGGACGCGCCCGCCGGGGAAGGCGACGGCGCTGGCCTCGTACGCGTGGTCCACGGCGGCGACCACGTAGCCGCGGGAGGCCAGCTCCTCGGCCAGTGAGGTGAGGGTGGCCCGCGGGACCGTGAAGCCGGGGGACAGCACGACGAGGGGGTAGCGGCCCGCGACGGGGCGGGCGCCGGAACGGGCGAACGCCTTCGTGCCGGCCAGGCTCCGGTAGTCCACCTGCTGTTCGAGGCCCCGGGAGACGAGCAGGAGGCGCGCCTCCTCATCGGTGAGGTACGGGCGCACGGGGCCGCCGGTGCCGCGCTGGGCCGGGTAGCGCATGGTCACCATCAGCTCGCGCGGGCCGGAGCCGGCCCAGGGGTCGGTGCGGCTGTGGTCCACCAGGTGGAGGGTCTCCTCGCCGACGGCGAACCGGCCCGTGGGGCGCGGCAGCCGGGGCAGGACCACCCCGGTGGGGGCGGACGGGGAGGCGGCGGGTGCGGAGCGGGCAGCGGGTGCGGAGGCGGCGGCAGGTGCGGCCGGGGGTTCGGCTGCCGCTGCCGGACCGGCGGCGGTCAGCATCAGCGGGAGGAGCAGGGCGGCGCCTAAGGCGGCTGCGGTGGCGGTGGTGCGGCGGCGGCCGCGTGTCGGTCGGTTCATGAGAACGAACCTATGCGCTGGTCAGAGCCTTGATCATCCCCTTGCGGGAGGAGAAGGACTCCGACCGGAGGAGGGTTTCCTCCCTCCCCCGCAGAGAGGAGGCCGGACGGGGGATACCCCGTCCGGCGGACCTCACCGGGCGTCAGGAGACGCTGATCGAGTCCAGTTTCGCCCGCAGGTACGCGTGCGAGTCGACCGGGGCGTGCGCCACGCGCCCGATGGGCGCCGGCAGGGACTCCACGCGGGTGTGCGGGTCGCATTCGTAGAAGTAGACGAGCGAGACGAGCTCCTCGGCGGGGGTGTCCGCAGGCGGCGGCAGCACCCGGTGGCGGCCGGCCCGCCACCGGTCCCCCGTCCAGCGGGCCAGCAGGTCGCCGATGTTCACGGTGAGCGCGGCCGGGTCGTACGGGGCGTCCTGCCAGCCGCCGGCGTCGGTGTGGATCTGGAGCCCGCCCGCGCCCGGCTCGCGGTCGAGGACGGTGACCGTGCCGAAGTCGGTGTGCGGGCCGATGCGGAACTGGCCGGGCAGGGGCGGCCCGACGACCTCGGTGCCCGGGTACCAGTTGAGGTTGAAGCCCCAGGTGGGGTGGCCGGTGTGGCGGGTGAAGTGGTCCGGGGCCAGGCCGAGTGCGGCGGCGAGGAGCTCCAGCAGTTCGTCGGACAGGGCCTGCATCCGGGCGATGTACTCCTCCGCCGGCGGCCGCAGTTCGGGCACCTCGGCCGGCCAGACGTTCGGCCGGAACCACTCGGCGTCGACCGCGGGGTCACCCGTGGGCCGCTCGGCCGCGCAGGACCACGACTCCTTCAGGTCGGGCGGCGAGGCGGTGCCCTCCGCGTAGCTGTTGGCCTCGGCGCCGGGGCCGAGCCAGCCGCGGCCGCCGACGGCGACCGCGTACGGCTCCTTGACCGCGGCGGGCAGCCGGAAGAAGGCACGGGCCGCGGCGCGGATCCGCGCGGCCAGCCGGGGATCCACCCCGTGCCCGGTGACCAGCAGGAACCCGGCGACCTGCAGGGCCTCGTCGACCTCCGCGGCGATCCGCTGCCGGGCAGCCGGATCGCCCGACCGCCACGGCCCGAGGTCGATCACGGGAACCGGGTACTGCGCGTGCGGGGGCCGGGGTGCGGGTGCGGAACTCGCCATGGGGAACCTGCCTTTCGAGCGGTACGGGGCGGGTGTCGGCGTCCGCCCCCGAGGCTATCGCCGGCGACGGGGACAAGGCGCCGGAACCGGACACGCGTCGACCCGACGAAACAGCCGGCGGCCGAAGCCTGGCAAGGCCGGACGGCCGGCGCAGCCGACCGGGTCCGGCCGCAGGCGGGCGCAGCCGGGCAGGCAGAGGGCGGCGGCCTTGCAGGCGCAGCCGGGCGGCCACAGCCGCAGGCAGGCAGAGGCCGGCGCCGCCAAGGCCGAAGGCCGGCGCGGCCCAGGCCGGAGGCCGGCTCGGCCGGGCGGGCGCAGCCGCAGCCGCAGGCGGGGTGGCCCGGGTAAGCACAGCCTCAGGCAGCGCAGCCGGGCAGGCGCAGCCGTGCAAGCGCAGCCGTGCAAGCGCAGCCGCAGACAGGCGGCCAGAGGCCGATGCAGCCAAGGCCGGAGGCCGACGCGGCCGGGGCCGGAGGCCGCGCGGCTGGGGCCGGAGGCCGGCGCGGCCAGAGGACCGGCGCGGCCAGGCGGGCGCAGCCGCAGGCGGGGGGCCGGTGGGCCGGTGGGCGCAGCCTCAGGCAGCGCAGCCGGGCAGGCGCCGGGGCCGGAAGCTGACACGGCCGGGGCCGGAGGCCGGAGGCAGGCAGCCAGAGGCCAGCGATGCCGAAGCCGAAGGCCGGCTGGGCGAAGGCCCGAGGCCAGCGCGGCAAAGGCCGGCGCAGCCAGAGGGCCGGCGCAGCCAGGCAGGCGCAGCCGCAGGCAAGCGGCCGGAGGCCGACCGTCCAGAGGACCGGCGCGGCCGGGCGGGCGCAGCCGCAGCCGGGGTGGCCGGGTGGGCGCAGCTCAGGCAGGCGCAGCCGGGCAGGCGCAGCCGGGCAGGCGCAGCCGGGCAGGCGCAGCCGGGCAGGCGCAGCCGGGCGGGCGCAGCCGGGCAGGCGCAGCCGGGCGGGCGCAGCCGGGCAGGCGCCGGGGCAGGCACAGCCGGGCAGGCGGCCGGAGGCCGGCGCGACCAAGGCCGGAGGCGGGCGCGGCCGGGCGGGCACAGCCGCAGGCAAGCGGCCGGAGGCCGGCACGGCCGGGGTCGGAGGCGGGCGCAGGTGGGGTGGTCGGGTGGGGGCGTCAGGGGTGTTCCAGGCCGGTGCAGGGTGGGGAGTACGGGACGTACGGGAGGTGGGCGGACCACTGGGCGCGGGTGATGCGCGGGCCGGTGTGTGCGCACGCCCCCGCGATGGTGCGGGCCAGGTCGGTCCCCGACAGCCGGAGGGTCGTGTCGAAGCCGCCGGAGGCGAGGACCGCGCCGTCGGGGCTGAACGCGGCCGAGCTGACGGCGGTGGCGTGCCCGCTGAGCGTGGCCAGCAGGCCCGGGTGGGCGGGGCGGCCCACGCTCCACAGGCGGACCGTGCGGTCGTCGCTCGCGCTGGCGAGGCTGCGCCCGTCGGGGCTGAAGGCGACGGAGCCGACGACGTCGGTGTGGCCGGTGAGGGTGGCCAGCAGGGCGGGCCGCCGCGGATCGGCGGTGCTCCACAGCCGGACGGGGTTGCGCCCGCCGCCCGCGGAGGCGAGGACGGTGCCGTCCGGGCTGAAGGCCACCGAGAACACGGCGGTGTCGTGGCCCTCCAGGACGGTCGAGGCGCCGGGCCGGCGCGGATCCGCCACCTCGGTGAGCCGGACGGTGCGGTCCTCGGCCGCGCTGGCGAGCGTACGGCCGTCCGGGCTGAAGACGACGGCGCGGACGGCGTCGCGGTGGCCGGCGAGCCGCGCGAGGAGCGCGGGGCGGGCGGTGTCGGTGACGTCCCACAGGCCGACGCTGCCGTCGGTGCCGGAGGTGGCGAGCGTACGGCCGTCCGGGCTGTAGGCGAGGGCGCGTACGTCGCCGCTCTGCCCGGTCAGCGAGGCGAGGACGGCCGGTCGGGCCGGGTCCGCCACGTCCCACAGCCGGACGGTGCCGTCTGCCGAACCGGTGGCGAGCGTACGGCCGTCGGGCCGGTAGGCCACCGTGCGGACGTCGTCGCCGTGCCCGCCGAGGACGGCCTCTTCGACGGGGCGGTCGGTGCCGTTCATCCGCCACAGCCGGGCGGTGTGGTCCCCGCTCCCGGTCGCCAGCTGCCGGCCGTCGGGGCGGTAGGCGAGGGCGAGGACCTCCTTGGGGTGGGCGGGGGTCACGGTCATCAGCGTGCTGACCAGGCTGTCGCGGGTCTTGGCGGTGGGCGAGAGGCGGTACGCGGTCAGGCCCAGCTGGACGGCCAGCCCGGGCTCGGTGTCGGTGAGCCCGGGCACGCTGTCGGCGAGGTTCTGCGCGACGGCGTCGTTGCGCTGCCGGGTGACCTCGGCCCCTGAGCGCACGGCGCTGGCGGTGGCGGCCCCCGCCACCGCCACGAGGGCGGCGAGCAGGGCGACCAGGTAGCCCAGGCGGCGGGCGCGGCGCCGGGCGGAGCTGTCGGCCGCGGCCTCGGCCGCCGCGCTCGCGTCCAGGAACGCCCGTTCGGCGGCGGTCAGTCCGGCGGCCCGGGTCGCGGCGAGGTCGCGGGCCAGGGCGAGGCGCGGCCCGCGGTAGAGGGCTCCGGGGTCCCGGCCGAGGCGCTCCCACGCGTGGGCGGCGTCGGTGAGGCGGCGGTGCAGCCGCAGGCGTTCGCGGTCCTCGGTCAACCAGCCGCGCAGCCGGGGCCAGGCGCGGATGAGCGCCTCGTGGGTGAGCTCGACGCGGCCGTGGTCGAGGGTGAGCAGCCGCAGCCTTGCGGCGCGGGCCAGGACGGTGGCGGTATCGGCGTCCCGGTCCAGCTCCTCGCGGGCGACGGGGCGCTTGGTGTCCTCCGTGCCCTCGCCGAGGGCGATGAGGTGGACGAAGATCTGCTGGGCCAGGAGGCGCTGACGGCCCGTGAGGGAGGTGTACAGGGCCTCGGCGGACTGGGCGAGCGCGCCCTCGAACCCGCCCGCGGCGCGGAAGCCGTCGAGGGTCAGGGCGGCGCCGCGGCGGCGGCGCCAGGTCTCGAGGAGGGCGTGCGAGAGCAGGGGCAGGGCGCCGACCCGGCCGTGCGCGTGGGCCACGAGCGTGGCCTGGAGGGCGCCTTCGACGGTGAGACCGGCCCGCCGGGCCGGCTCCACGACGGCGCGGCGCAGCTCGGCCGCGGTCATGGGCCCGACGACGACCTGCGCGTCGCGCAGGACGGGTACGAGCGGGGCGTGGCGGGTGCAGTGCGCGTAGAAGTCGGCGCGCACGCCGAGCACGACCCGGCACCGGGCCCCGGCCCGCCGGACGGGCTCGACGAGCGCGGCGATGAACCGCTCCCGCTCGGCGGCGTCGGCGCACACGGTGAACACCTCCTCGAACTGGTCGAAGACCAACACGAGCTCCCGCCCCCGAGCACCGCCCCGGCCCCCGGGCCAGGAATCGCCCCCAGGCGCGGGCCCGGGATCGCCCTCGGGCCGGGGCACCGACTCCGACCCCCACTCGGACTCAGCCCCCGGCTCGCACCCGGGCCACGGATCAACCCCCGACGCGAAGCCGGCCTCGACCCCGCCCCCGGACAGGACCTCGGGCCCGCCCCCAGGCGCGGGATCACCCTCGGACCGGGGCCCCGGCTCCGACTGCCGGTCGGACTCAGCCCCCGGTTCGCACCGGGGCCGGACCCTGGAACCGGACCGGCCCCCGGGCCACGGATCAACCCCCGGCGCGAAGCCGGCCTCAACCCCGCCCCCGGCCGAGGACTCAGGCCCGCCCCCAGGCGCGGGCCCGGGATCGCCCCCGGGCCGGGGCGCCGGCCCCGACCCCCACTCGGGCTGAGCCCCCCGCTCGAACCGGGGCCGAACCCCAGCACCGGCCCGGCCCCCGGACCACGGAACGGCCCCCGGCGCGAAGCCGGCCTCGACGCCGCCCCCGGGCGCGGGCTCGGGCCCGTTCTCCGGCCCGGGCTCCGGGGCGTGCCGGGGTCGGGCGCCCGGCTCCGATTCCCGTTCGGGGTCGGAGGCGCTCCGCTCGGGCCCCGGGGCGAGGGCTTGCCTGAGTCGGGTCAGGGGGTGCGGGCCCGGGGTGAGGACGTGGACCTCCGCGTCCTCGGCCAGGCGGGGCAGCAGGCCCGCGTGCAGGAGGGAGGACTTGCCGGCTCCGGAGGCCCCGACGAGGACCACGACGCGGTGCCGCGCGAGGGCGGCGAGGAGGTCCTCGACCAGCCGCTCCCGGCCGAAGAACCGGTCCGCGTCCTGGGCCCGGAACGCCGACAGCCCCACGTACGGGACGAAGCCCTCGGGGCCACCGTCCTGCCGGGCGGCCGGTTCCGCACCCGCCGCCGGGGAACCGGAAGGCGCCCCGGCGGCGAGTTCGGCCGCGGCGGCGTGCCAGCGGCGCTCCCACCGGTCCGTGTCGCCGCCGCAGGCGCGGACGTAGGACAGCGTCACGTCCAGGGTCGGCAGTCTGCGGCCGGCCGCCGCCTCGGACAGGGTCGCCACCGAGTAGTGGGCGCGGGCCGCCAGCCGGCGGTAGGGCGGGGAGCCGGCCTCGTGGCGCAGGCGGCGCAGCTCCGCGGCGAACCGCAGCAGCGTTCCGTCGTCGCCTTCCAGCGGGCGTTCCTTGCGGGCCATGCCGTGTCCCTTCCCCGCCCGCTCCGTTTCGTGCCCCCCGCAAGGGATTGTTCGGCAGTTGTTTGTTCGGCCCGGCCGCCCCGACGCCGAACAACGGATCCCCGCTAGACCTGGTCCTCGGCAGGCGAGGAGCGAGGCGCGAGGCGCAACAGGAGGGAGCCCGGCCGTGGAACGACACCGGCACGCACACCGACACCGTGCGGCCCTGGCCGCGGCCTGTGCGGCGGCCGCAGCCGTACTGGCCCTGGCGGGCTGCGGCCCGGACCGCTCCGGGGAGGCGGGTACCGCCCGCGAACCGAGCGCCGCCGAGCGGCGGTTGCTGGCGCGGGCCGAGGAGGTCCTGATCAGCCGCTGCATGGGCGAGCGGGGGTTCGCGTACGCCGTCACGGAGGCCCCGGACCCGGAGGACGAGGGGGCCCGCTCCTTCCCGTACGCGGTGGACGACGTGGCCTGGGCACGGGCCCACGGCTACGGCGGCCGCGAGGAGCGCCGCGCGGCGCAGGCCCGGCAGGCCGACCCCAACCAGCGGTACTTCCGGCAGCTGCCGGCGCCCCGGCGCGCGGCGGCCCGCACCGCGCTGATGGGCCCCTCCCCCGAGGGGCTGTCCGTGAAGGCGCCCACCGGGATGACGATCACCGCGTCCACCCGGGGCTGCACCGCGCAGGCGCAGCGGACGCTCTACGGCGATCTGGCCACCTGGTTCCGCGTCAAGGTCGTCACCATGAACCTGCGGCCGGTGCGCGAGGCGCGCGTGCGCGAGGACCCTCGGTACGCGGACGCGGTCGCGCAGTGGTCCGCCTGCATGGCGGCGGCGGGCCGACCCTACGCCACCCCGGACGCCTCCCGGCAGGCCGCGGCCGGCTACCGGGCGGCCCTGCCGCCGGCCGAGGCGGACGCGGCCGAGGCCGAGTTGGCCGTCGTCGAAGCGACCTGTGCGACCGGCACCCCGCTGGCCCGGGTCTCCCGGTCCCTGGACCACACCTACGGCGAGGACCTGCGTGCGCAGCACGGGGAGGACCTCGCGCTGAGGTGGCGGCTCCAGACCGGCGCGCTGCCGAGGGCGCAGCGCGTCACCGCAACCCCAACCCCAACCCCAACACCAACACCAACACCAATCCCAAGCCCGATCCCAGCCCCAAGCCAGATCCCAACCGGGAACGAGACCTCTGGAGGGTCCCATGCGTAAGTTCCGCACCCTGCTCGCCGTCGGCACGCTCACCGCTGCGCTGCTGGCCGTCCCCGCGACCGTGACCACGGCGGGTGCCGCCACGGCCGACGCCTCCGGCGTGGCCGCGGACGGCAACTACTGGGTCTGGGAGCACACCAACCGCGGCGGCGCCTCCTGCGGCTGGAGCGGCAACGACGCCGACTGGCGCACCTGTGGGTCCAGCGGCACGTTCAACATGAACGACAAGGCCTCGTCCTGGTGGAACAACGGCTACGGCGGCTCCCTCGGGGACGTCCGCGTGTACGAGGACATCAACTACGGCGGCGCCTCCACCTGTGCCCCGAACGGCTCGCCGGCAACATCCCGTGGGAGTGGAACGACCGGATCTCCTCCCACAAGTGGGTCACGAACTGCGGCTACTGACCCGCCGGCCCCCGGTCGGGGGCGTCACCCCCGCGCCGGGCGCAGGGCGTACCGGACGGCGCCGTCGCCGGCTCCGGTGCGCTCGAAGCCCGCCCGGCGCAGCACCGCGTGGGAGGGTGCGTTGCCCTCGTCCACCGAGGCGCGCAGTGCGGTCAGGCCGGGCTGCCCGAAGGCCCAGGCCGTCAGGCCACGCAGCGCCTCGGTGGCGTAGCCGTTGCCCCGGGCCGACGGGACGAGGTCGTAGCCGACCTCCGCCTGCCCGTCGGCGTCGGGGGCGGCGTGGAAGCCGATCCCGCCGATGGCGCGGCGGTCGTGCGTGCGGACGACGGCGTACGGGCCCCACCCGGGGCGGTACGCACCCTCCTCGTACGCCTTGGCCGCCATGCCGGAGGCGGCCCGGGTGCCGTCGAAGGGACCGTCCTCGGCCCAGGCGAAGCCGCCGGTGCCGCCGGCGGCCAGGTCGGCGGCGAGGTCGGGGGAGATCGCGCAGAGCACGACGCGGTCGCCGGCCGGGACGGGGTCGGCGTACCAGCGCCAGACGGTCTGGCGGGGCAGGTCCGCGAGGTCGGCGCGGCCCGTGGCCCACAGCAGGGTCGTCCAGGGGGCGGCGTCCCGCGGGACGTGCGGGAAGAGCCGGTCCAGGGCGTGCTCGCACAGCTCCGCTTCGGGCTCGAAGCCCCGTACGCCGAGGCCTTCGAGGATGTCGTGGGTGTGCAGCAGGGTCTCGACGACGCCCATCGCGGCGAAGCCGTCGGCGTCGGACGTGCCGTACGGGTGCCAGGCCCGGTCGTCCGGGTCGGCCGCGGAGACGGCGGCGGTCAGCTTGCGGCCGGCGGCCTCGATGGCGTCG
The DNA here is from genome assembly GCF_040645035.1 of Streptomyces sp. NPDC046876. Lineage (NCBI taxonomy): Bacteria > Bacillati > Actinomycetota > Actinomycetes > Kitasatosporales > Streptomycetaceae > Streptomyces > Streptomyces sp. NPDC046876. The sequence goes on from NZ_JBEYXK010000034.1 coordinate 37,723, forward strand.
ATCACGACGGAGGGCGCGGCGCCGGGGGCGGTGTAGCGCTCGATCGGGGTGGACCCGTCGGCGATGCGCTCGCTGATCCTGGTGCCGTAGACGATGAAGTCGTTCACCACGTGCACGGCCGTTTCGTGACAGCTCCACTCCAGGCCGGCCGCCGGCACCGACCAGTCGAGGTGCGCTGCGGCGCGCAGGGCCTGCACGGTGAGGGAAACGGCTCGGTCGATGGCGTGGGTACCCGTGATCGTCATGGAGGGAACCCTAGGATGCGGCACGGGCCCTGGCCAGGCGATTTCCGACGGACTCCGGCCGCGGGCCCGGCAGCTGACGCACTGGCGGCGGAAAACCGACGGCGGAAGGAGGCGGTGGTGATGACCGGTCTGCGCGAGGTCCTGGAGCCGTTCGTGGACAGCGGGGCGCTGCCCGGGGCGGTGGGTCTGGTGGCCCGCGGCGGGCGGGTGGAGGTGGAGGCCGTCGGATCGGCCGATGCGGAAGGGTCCGCGCCGATGGTCCGGGACTCGGTCTTCCGGGTCGCCTCGCTGACGAAGCCGGTCATCGCCGCGGCGGTGATGATGCTGGCCGAGGAGGGTCGGTTCGCGCTGACCGACCCGGTCGGGCCGTGGCTGCCCGAGCTGGCCTCGCCGGTGGTGGTGCGCACGCCGGCCGGCCCGGTCGACGACGTGGTGCCCGCGACCCGCCCGATCACCGTGGCCGACCTGCTCACCTTCCGGGCGGGGATCGGGTTCCCGGACGACTTCACCCTTCCGGCGGTCGCCCTGCTGTTCACCGAGCTGAAGCAGGGGCCGCCGCAGCCGCAGCAGGTCCCGGCGCCGGACGCGTGGATGAAGGCCCTGTCGCGCATTCCGCTGCTCCACCAGCCGGGCGAGGCCTGGCTGTACAACACGTGCTCGGACATCCTGGGCGTGCTGATCGCCCGGGTGTCGGGGAGCCCCCTGCCGGTGTTCCTCGAGGAGCGGATCTTCGAGCCGCTGGGCATGGCCGATACCGGGTTCTCGGTGCCGGCCGCCGATCTGGGGCGGTTCACCTGGTGCTACCGGGCCGCCTCCGGGGCCGGGGGTGCGGGGCTGGAGCTGGTGGACGCGCCCGACGGGCAGTGGAGCGTCCCGCCCGCCTTCCCCTCCGGGGCCGGCGGGCTGGTCTCGACGGTCGACGACCTGTACGCCTTCCAGCGGATGCTGCTCGCCGGGGGCGCCCTGGAGGGCGAGCGGGGCCGGCTGCTGGCGGAGGAGTCGGTGCAGCGGATGACCACGGACTGGCTGACGCCCGACCAGCGCGCCGGCGCCGAGCTGTTCCTCGAGGGGCAGGGCTGGGGGTTCGGCGGCTCGGTGGACGTGGAGGTCCGCGCTCCGTGGAACGTGCCGGGGCGCTACGGCTGGATCGGCGGCACCGGAACGGCGGCCCACATCACCCCGTCCACCGGCACCGTCGCCATCCTGCTCACGCAGGTGGAGCTGGCCGGCCCGACCCCGCCGCCCGAGGCGATGCAGGCGTTCTGGAGGTACGCGGCCGGGGCCTGACCCCGGCCGCGCCGCTCACCGCGTACCTGCTAGAGCCGGACGTTCCAGTCGACGGTGGAGCGCAGGGTGCGGGCGATCTGCGGGTCGCGGACCGCGTCGGTGCGGTCCTCGACGGCCACCGAGAGCTTGTGGGTGCGCAGGTCGAGCAGCCACAGCTCGGCCACGGCGACCTCGGTCCGGCCGGCGAACCGCTTCAGCTCCCGGCCGTCGAGGTACCAGCGGACGTCCAACTGCCGCCCGTCCGGGGCGGCGAGCCGGGGCACGGACACCTTCGCGGTGTGCGGCAGGCGCAGGGTGCGGGTGGTCGGGGTGAGGGCGGTGGCGGGCCGGGCGTGCTGGTAGAAGCCGGCGATCATCGCCTCGGCTCCGGGCAGGTTGAAGGGCTTGCCGAGCACGCGCATGATCGAGTTGTCGGTGGGCCGGTAGAGGCCGGTGACGTAGTAGCCGCCGCCCTCGTACGCGCCGACGGTGGTGCCGTCGGGTGAGGGGGCGCCGAGCCAGCGGTACCACTTGGTGCGGTCGGCGGCCATCCGGTCGGCGGTCAGCGTGGAGCTGTTGGACTCGCCGGGCTCGGGGCCCTCGTACTTCTCGTAGCCCGGGGTGTCGGGGTAGAAGTACTCGTCGGCGAGCTTGCCGAGGGAGTGGCCGGTCTCGTGGATGGCGACCTGGCCGGACTTGGCGTTGCCGGCGGAGGCGGTGGAGATGCCCTCGTAGCCGAGCGTGGGGCTCTTCTCGTTGTAGCCGGCGCCGCCGTACTTGGTGCTGTTGGCCAGGACCAGGACGAGGTCGGCGGCAGGGGCCTTCGCCACGTACGCGTCGACCTTCGGCTGGTCGATGCAGAGCAGCCGCTCGATGTCCTCGCACCAGAAGTACGAGCCGAGCGCGGTGTCGCGGACGGTGTCGCGGGCCGGGTCGCCGGTGACGCCGGAGTCGTGGGAGACGGCGTCGACGGTCCAGACGTTGAACAGGCCGCGGTACGTGGAGTAGGGCTCGACGGCGGCGATCTCGGCCCATTTGGCCTTGGCGTCGGCGTGGAAGCGGTCCAGTTCGCCGGCGGTGTAGCCGTCGCCGACGACGACGATGTCGAGCCGGTCCGCGGTCGGGCCGTTGTCGACGAGCTTGGTGACCTGGCCGTCGGCGGCGCGCTCCGCCTCCGACAGGCGGGCGCCGGTCTTGGCCCGGCCGCCGGCGGCGCGGACCCGGGTGTGGCCGGATCCGGCGGTGGCGCCGTCCTGCGGGCCGGGTATCTCGACGAGGGGCCCGGTTCCGGTACCGGCTGCGGTTCCGGCTGCCGGCGACGACGCGGCCGGTGTGGGTACGGGCACCGGTGCGGCGGTCGCGCCGGCGGGGCCGGCGGCCAGCAGCAGCGCGGTCGCGCCGGCGGCGGCGAGGGCCGCGCGCAGGGCGGTGCGGACGGCTGAGTCCATGAAGTCATCCCCCGGGGAAGGAAGTTAAGCAGTCGGATAAGCAGATTGAACCGGCTGCTTAACGTAGGGGCCGCCCGGGGCGTGCGCAATGGGCTGCCGCCCCTGAATACTGGGCCGTTGGAACCACCAGGGGGTCTGCATGGACGAACCGGCCGAGATCGGCCGCAGGGTTGCCCGCATCCGCGCCGAACGCGGGCTGACACAGCGGGCGTTGGCCGAGCCCTCGTACACCCCGGCCTACGTCTCGACGCTGGAGGCGGGCAAGGTCCGCCCCTCCGAGACCGCGCTGCGCTTCCTGGCCGGGCGGCTGGGCGTCTCGTACGAGGAGCTCGCCACCGGGCGCCCCGCGCACCTCGCCACCGAACTGCGGCTCGCGCTCACCGACGCCCAGCAGACGCTGGCCACCGGGGACGCCGCCGAGGCCGCCGGCCTCTACCGGCGGCTGCTGGCCGACGCGCGCGGACTGGGTCTGGAGCCCGAGCAGGCGGAGGCGCTGCTCGGGCTCGGCGACTGCGCGCTGGAGTCCGGCGAACTGGGCGCGGCCATCGCCCACTTCGAGGAGGCCGAGCGGCTGCTCGCCGACGAGCCGCTGCCCCGGCGGGCCCGCCCCCTGCGCGGCCGCGCCGTCGCCCATCTCCTCGCCGGGGAGCTGCGCTACGCCTGCTACCTGCTGGAATCGGCCATCGACGAGCTGAACGCGAGCGGGCTCGCCGATCCCGAGGCCCTGGTGCTGCTCTATGCCGCGGTGATCGGGCCCTACATCGACATGGGCGCCCATGCCCGCGCCGCCCACGCCGCCGAACTGGCCCTGGCGCTGGCGCCGCGGGTCGACGACCCGGCGCTGGTGGCGGGGATGCACCGGCAGGTCGCGCGCACCTTCCTCGCCGCGGGGCGCCCGGCCGACGCGGACGCCTCACTGGCCAAGGCCCAGGCGATCTACCGGCAGCTGCGGCTGCGGACCGATCTCGCGCACTGCCACTGGATGCGGGGCTACGTACAGGCGCAGAACGGCGAGCTCGCGGCGGCGGAGGCCGAGTTGCGCACGGCCCGGGACATCCTGGCGGCCCGGCGCGCCACCCTGTACACGGCGCAGGTGGAGGTCGAACTCGCGGACGTACTGCGGCGGCTGGGCCGGGGTGCGGAGGCGGCGCAGCTGCTGGCGGGGGTGCTGGAGCTCGGCGACAGCCGCGGGGCCGTGCACGCGGGCGGCGCGCACCGCCTGCTCGGGCTGATGGCGGAGGAGCGCGGGGAGACCGCGGCGGCCGAGCGGCACTACCGGCAGGCGCTGGCGCTGCTGGAGCGCAGCGGGGCCAGCGGCGATCTGGCGGACCTGTGCCGGCTGCTGGGCGACCTGCTGCGGCGCACCGGTCGGACGGAGGCGGCGCTCGATGCGTACCGGACCGGCCTCGGGCACCGCGCGGCCCCGGGGACGACCACGCTGGGCCCGGCGCCGACGGCGCCGCCGGCTGTCCTCGGGGGCGGCCAGGTCCGGCCGGACTGAACGGCCCGCCCGGCGGGCGGACGGGCGGGACGGGCGGGCCGGTCAGGCCGGTCGGCGTCCCGGCCCGGACGGTCGGCCGGGCCGTGCGGGCGGGCTGGCCGGCTGGGCGGCTGGGCGGTGGTCCCGGACAGGTCGGCCGGGCGGGCCGCTCCGGCCGCGGTGCGGGTCAGGTGCCGTCCGGCTTGTCCTGGTCCGAGCCGGTGCGGGCGCGGGCGCCGGTGCGGGTGCGGCCCGCCGTCTGGGCGCGCTGCGGGTGCCGGCGCACGTACTCGTGCTCCAGCTCGTTCATCCGCTGCGTGTGGGTGACCAGCGCATCGTCCGACCCGTGCAGCAGGGTCTCGTGGCGGGTGCGGTGGATGGCCTCCAGCTCCTTGAGCAGCCTGCCCTCCTCCAGCTCGCGCGCCGACGGACCGCCGCTCTCGTGCACCACCATGGCCGCTCTCCCTCCTCCTCGCCGGTCGTATCCGGGCCCGTTCTCCATCATCCCCTTCGCGTCGGCTTTCGGCCGGATGAGCCCGCACCTGCGAGTAGACACTGTCTACCCCGACTGGTAGACAGTGTCTATGGATCATGGAATCCCGCTCCGCGAGCGGCTGATCGACGTCGGCGTGGAGCTCGTACTGACCGAGGGGACCGGCGCACTCGGGCTCCGGGAGATCGCCCGTCGGGCCGGGGTCTCGCACGGCGCGCCCCGCCGCTGGTTCCCCACCCACCACGCCCTGCTCTCGGCGATCGCCCACCGCGGCTTCGCGGACCTCGCCGGCCGGTTCGCGGCCGCGACCGCGGGGACGGGGGCGGGGTCACCGCGGGAGCAGGTGCGGGCCCTCGCCGGCGCCTACGTGGGCTACGCGCTGGAGCACCGCGGCATGTTCGAGCTGATGTTCCGCCACGACCTGCTGGACAGCACCGGTCAGCAGGACACCGGGCAGCCGCGGCTGCGCGACTCCACCCAGCCGCTGTTCCGGCTGCTGGTCTCCCTGGTGTCGCGCTGCCGCGAGGACGGGGACGGGGACGCCGAGGTCATCGCCGCGGCGCTGTGGGCCGGGCTGCACGGCACGGCCCAGCTGTGGGGCTGGGGCAGTCTGCCGCTGGCCCTCGGCGACGGCCGGGAGGAGCTCGTCGGGCGGATCGTCGATGCGGTCCTCGACGCCCACCTCGGACGGGCGGCGGACGCGTGAGGCACCGGATCGTCCTCCTCGTCAGCGTCGGCGGCGCCGTGCTCGTCGCCCTCGACGGCACGGTGCTGAGCGTGGCGCAGCCCCGTCTGGCCCGGGACCTCGGGGCGGGCGTGGCGCAGGTGCAGTGGACCAGCACCGCCTACCTGCTGTGCGTGGCCGCGTTCCTGGTCATCGCCGGGCGTCTCGGCGACCGGTACGGGCACACCCGGCTGCTCGTCACCGGTGTCCTCGGCTTCGCCGCTACCTCGATGGGGATCGCGCTCGCGCCGGGGATCGGCTGGGTGATCGCCCTGCGGGCCGCGCAGGGGGTCTTCGGCGCACTGCTCCAGCCGGCGACGCTGGCGCTGCTGCGGCTCTCGTACCCGGCCGACCGGCTGGCCGGGGCGGTGGCCGTGCGGACCAGTGCCATCGGGGTGGCCGCGGCGGCCGGGCCGCTGCTCGGCGGGCTGCTGGTCGCGCAAGCCGGCTGGCGGTCGGTGTTCGTGCTCAACGTGCCGATCGCCGTGGCCATCGCCGTGCTCGCCCTCGCCGTACGGGTTCCGGCCGCCGACCGGAGCGCGGGTGGCGGTACCGGCGGGCCGCGGCCGGAGCTCGCCGGTGCGGCGCTGCTGGCGGCGGCCTTGGCCGTCCTCGTGCACGCGCTGGCCGGTGTACCGGCCCACGGCTGGACCTCGGGGCGGACCGTGCTCGGGCTCGCCGGGGCCGCCGGACTCGCCGTGCTGCTCGTACGGAGCGAACGCCGCTCCGCGGCACCGCTCGTACCGGCCGCGGTGGCGCGGTCCGTGCCCGTCTCGGCGTCGATGGCGCTGCTGCTGTGCGTGTCCGGTGGCATGTTCGGGGCGCTGTTCACCGCGACGTTCCTGCTCCAGGAGCGGCGGGGGCTCGACCCGCTGGCCACCGGCCTGCTCGTGCTGCCGCTGACCGCCTGCATGGTGGCGGGGGCGCCGGTGGCCGCGCGGCTGCTGCAGCGCCACGGCCCGCGGAGGACAGCGCTCGGCGGAACCGCCTTGGTCGTGGCCGGCGTCGCGGGGCTCCAGGCCTGGTCCGGGCCATGGGTGACGGCGGCGTTCGCGGTGCTCGGCGCGGGGTTCGCCGCCGTCATGGTGACCGCGACCGGGACGGTGGTCGGGGACGCACCGCCCGGCTGCGCGGGGGTCGTCGGCGGGCTCAAGCAGACCGCGATGAACGTGGGGCCGACGCTCGGCATTGCCGTGGCCGCGGGGGCCGGCGGCTCGGCGGGGGCTCTGCTCGGGCCGGCCGCCCTGGCCGCGGCGGGGCTGCTCGCGGCCTCAGCCCTGCCGCGCGGCGCGCGCCGTGCAGCTGCGGGCAACGTCGTCGGCGAAGGTTCTGGCCAGCGGCGCGAGGGCGGCCCAGCGGCGGACGGCCCAGCCGACCGCGAGGGGCGGCAGGCCGGGGATCGGGACGAGGCGCAGCGGGCCGCCGGTCCCGGGTACCTGCCAGCCGGGCAGCGCGGGCACGACGGCGTGGCCCAGGCCCAGTTCGGCGAGTAGCAGGGCGGTGTCCCAGTCGGCCACGCTGGTGTCGGACCGGATCCTGATGCCGGCCTCCGCGAAGGCGGCGTCGAGGTGGGCGCGTGAGGTGGAGTTCTCGGGGAGCCGGATGTGGCGGATGCCGGCCAGGTCGGCGGGGTCGATGCGGTGCCGGGCGGCGAGGGGGTCGTCGGCGCCGACGGCGAGCACCCAGGGCAGCTCCATGACGGGGCGCTGCTCGATGCCGCGCACGGGCCGGCCGATGGTGATCCAGGCGAGGTCCAGGTCGTCGGCGGCGAGGGCGTCGAAGCAGCTGCGGCTGGAGTTCTCGGTCTGGAACTCCAGGCTGACGCCGGGGTGTCGGCGGCGGAAGTCCACGACCGCCTCGGACATGAAGTGCCGTACGGTCGTCGCCCCGGTGGTGATGCGCACCGAGCCGGTGTCCCCGCGGACGAGCTCGTCGAGGCGGCGCAGCGCCCCGTCGAGGCCGGCGATGCCGTCGGCGGCGGCCGCCTGGAGGATACGGCCGGCCTCGGTGGGGACGACACCGCGGGCGTGGCGCTCCAGCAGGCCGGCGCCGGTCTGCTTCTCCAGGCGGCGGACGTGTTGGCTGACCGCGGACTGGGTGCAGCCGAGGTCGCGGGCGACGGCGCTGAGGCTGCCCGCCCGGCAGACGGCCACGAAGACGCGGAGATCGTCGAGAGTCATGGGATCCAAGCTACGGCTTGGGTGTTGATAGGAAACCGGAGGATTGACTTGGGTTTCCGGGTGAACAACGATCGTTCACGGGTCCCAGGGCGGCAACCCGTCCCCGTCAGGGCCATGGTCCGGACCCCGGGCGCCGACGGCGACGGGTGCCGACCCGCTCACACACGACGAGGAATGCCCATGGATCAGGAGCCGCCCGAACTGCCCTCTGATTTACGGGAGTTGAGTGCACTCGACCTGTTGCGCGAGCTCGGTGCCGAGCAGATCCCGCATCCGGGCGGCACGCTGCTCGCCCATCTCCGGCGCGTACGGGCCGTCCTCGGGGAATGGGGCGCGCGGCCCGAGCTGTGCCTGGCGGGGCTGTGCCACGCCTTCTACGGCACGGACGGTTTCGCCACGGCCCTGCTCCCCGCGGAGCGGCGTGCCGAGTTGGCACAGGCCATCGGGGCCGAGGCGGAGGGGATCGTGTACCTGTACGCGAGTTGCGACCGCGCGGTCTCCCAGCCGGTCCTGGCCGACGACGGGGCGGGGTTCCGCGACCGGTTCACCGGCCGCGTCCACTCCCCCGGCCGCCGGCTGCGGCAGGACTTCGCCGAGCTGACCGCGGCGAACGAACTGGACCTCGCCCGCCGCGACCCCGCGTTCCGGGCGGCCTACGGCCCGGACCTGCTCTCCCTGTTCGGCCGCTGGCGGGAGCTGCTGAGCGAGCCGGCCCGGCGGGAGTGCCGGGCCGTGCTCGGCGGTTCCTGAGCCCCGGGCGGGTCAGCGGGTGGTGGCGGCCGGTGGTGGAGCGGCGGTGGCGGGGCGGCCGGTGAGGATGATCTCTGCGAGGCTGGTCCACGGGCCGCGGCCGCCGGCCTCGGTCAGCGCTCTCAGCCGCAGGTAGCGGCCGGTCTTCGGGGTCAGGGGCACGGAAGTGGCGGCGGCGGTGTCGGCGAAGGTGCCGGTAGCCACCGGCAGCCCCCAGTCGGTGGCGGAGTCGGAGACGTACACCTCGTAGGCGCCGATCCGGCCGTTGACACCGCCGTCCTGGCGGGGCAGGTGACCGAGGCCGTCGACGGCGTACCGGGCTCCGAGGTCGATCCGGATCTCGTGCGGGAGCGGGGCCGCGGTCCCCGCGGACCAAGCGGTGTGCCAGTGGGTGGCCGGGTTGCCGTCGAAGGCGTTGGCAGCCGCGCCGTTCTCGGCGGCGGTCTCCTGGCTGTCGGCCGAGACCAGGGTCCAGCCGGACTGCGGGATCGGGGCGGACGCCGCGGGGATGGGGTCGGCGGCCGGTACGGAGGTGCCGGTGGCGGTGAAGCCGAACGCGCCCGCCTGCTGTCCGGACTTCACCCACAGGACGCCGCCGCGGTCGGCGGCGTCGAAGTACCAGCCGGTCGCGGCCGCATCGTAGGCGGCCTTGGAGGTGTGGCGGGTGAGCGCGGCGCCGTCGTCGGCCGTGACCAGGCCGGGCGCGGTGGCCACGTGGAGGGTGAACTCGTAGGCTCGCGCGGCCGGTTTGCCGGTGTAGCTGCCGGTCGGGGCGCCGACTGAGACGGTGACCGCGCCGGAGCCGGCGGCCGGGGCCGTGACGTCGACCTGCTGGCGGGCGTACGCGCCGGACTCGTGGGCGCGGGTGATCCCGTCGTCCTCGTACAAGCTGAAGGAGGAGGCGCCGCGCGGGTGGATGTCGTAGGTGAGCGTGGAGACCGGCTTCTCCCCGGTGTGGTTCATCTGGGGCCACATCGGCACGATCGCCCCGCCCTTGACGAAGAGGGGGAGGGTGTCGAGCGGCGCCTCGTAGCCGTTCAGCCAGCCCGGTCCGGCGTACGTCTTCCCGGTCCAGTAGTCCGTCCAGGTCCCGGCGGGCAGGTAGATGCCGTCGCGGACGGCGGTGTCGGAGACGACGGGCGCGACGAGGAAGGAGTCGCCCGCCATGAACTGGCCGCTGGTGAGGTTGCCGCGGGCCACCGGGTCGTCCGGATATTCCAGGACCAGGGCGCGGGTGCTGGGCACGCCGGTCTCGTGGGCGGTGCGGCTCATCGTGTACAGGTACGGCATCAGCCGCATCTTCAGCTGGAGGTACTTGCGGTTGATGGACAGGTACGGTTCGGCGAACCGCCAGGGCTGCTTGTCCTGGTAGCCGGCGGACGGATTGGCCGCGCCCCACCCGGACATGGTCATGAAGGCCGGGGTGAAGGCCTTCCACTGCAGGTCGCGGACGTACGTCTTGGGGCTGCCGCCGAAGATGCCGTCGATGTCGCCGGAGGCGTAGTTGAGGGCGGACAGGCCGGCGCCGGTGACGGCCGGGACGTGCCAGCGCATGTCGTCCCAGGTGCCGTAGGTGTCGCCGGTCCAGACGACGGCGTTGCGCTGGGTGCCGGCCCAGCCGTCGACCGTCCACACGAACCGGCGGGCGTCGGAGTTCTTCTCGATGCCGTCCACGGCCTGCTGAACGCCGGTGAAGGCGGTCTTGTAGCCGCCGCCGATCCAGGCCACGTCGGTCTTCACGCCGCGGGTGCCGGCCACGGCGACCTCGTCCGCGATCGAGCCGAGGCCGGTGGAGGTCCACAGGCCGGTCTGGAAGCCCTTCGCCTTGAGCGCGTCCACCGTGGACTTCAGGGGCGCGGTGTAGCCGCAGCCGTAGCCGTCGTTGGGCAGGAACCAGCCCGAGGGCATGTCGTTGGCACGGGCGTCGGCGGCGTAGCCGACCACGTCGGGGGTGGTCTGGTGGCGCAGCCGGTCGTGGTCGCCCTGGTAGGCGGGGTTGGAGGCGTTGAAGCAGTCGGCGTTGCCCAGTTCCAGGCCCCACATCGGGGCGAGGAACGGCTTGCCGCTGACGTCGGTGTAGGCGTCGAGGACGGATTTCAGGGAGGTACCGGTGAAGTACCAGGCGTCGAAGCGCCTCTCGTCGTGGGTGAGGGTGGTGGGGGCGTTGAATCCGTAGCTTCCCTTGGCCCAGGTGTTGCGCATGACGCCGTAGCCGTTGGTGGACATGTAGAAGGGGGCCGGGCTGGCGTTGTCGTTCTCGCGCCACTTGTTGTCCACGGCCACCGGGACGGTCAGGCCGCGCAGCGCCCAGGCGCCGAGCCGCAGGCCGGTGCCGTAGAACTGCTCGTCGGCGCCGCGGGTGAGGTACTGGGTGGTCTGGGTGCCGGTCCAGGAGGTGGGTTTGCTCTCCTGCCAGACGAGGGTGGCGTTGTCGGCCCGGTAGACGGAGAACTTCAGCGGTGCCTTGTTGACGCGGATGGTCAGGGCTCCGGTGGTGATCCGGTAGTAGGCGCCGGCATCGGTGGAGGCGGCGCCGACGGGGCCGAAGTCGGTGGTGGCGGCCAGGTCGGTGCCGGCCGGGTCGTTGGTGAAGGAGCCGTCGGGCGAGAGCCAGATCCGGAAGATGTCGGCGCGGGCGACGACCACGCGGGCCTTGGCCCCGCTGGTCGTGGTGACGGTGAAGGTGTTCCCGGACCGGGTGAGCCCGGTGGCGTCGCCCGCGGTGGCTCCGGCCGCGGCCGCGGCGGCCTCGACGGCCATGGGCCCGGCGGCGGACAGCCCGGCCACGGCCAGGGCACCGGCGAGCAGCGCGGCCAGGACGGTGCGCTGCCGCCCGAGCGGACTCCAGCGGATGGGGATCAGTCTCATGGGCAGCTCCTCGTGCGGTCCGGGACACGGACACACCGCTTTGGCATGCGCCTGGCAACATAGCGGCCCATGGAGATCAGTTGAAGGAAGCTGCTCGAAATCGGCTGTAACCGAGCAGCTTTGAACATCGGAGGGGGATCACCCGAGACGGCGTTGTGGGAGCGTGCCGAGTCCGGCACGCCCGACGGGGTGGCCGGTGGCGCGGCCGTGGGCCGATCTCCTCAGCCGGTGGGCGACGCGGATCGGACTTCACGACGCATCCCGCCTGGCGGACGGGGCTCACCAGCTGCCCGTTCAGCCTCGCGACGCGTCCGGAAGCTCAACAGCGCCGGCCGACCGCGGGGGGCGGTAGCGGGAGACGGCCACCCCGGTCAGGCACAGCAGACCGCCCAGCAGGGTCAGCCAGGCAGGTACCTCGCCCAGGAGGATCCAGCTCAGGGCGACGACGATGGCCGGTACGGCGTACGTGGTCGCGCCCAGCTTTCCGGCCGGCATCCGCGCGAGGGCGTAGGTCCAGGTGGTGAAGGCGAGGGCGGTGGGGACCACGCCCAGGTACACCATGTTCAGGGTCGCCGGGAGCGGGGCCCGGGGGATCTCGGCCACCAGTTGCCCGGTGAAGGGCAGGCAGGCCACGGCGCCGGTGAGGCAGCTGTACGTGGTGATCTGCAGGGGCGTCCCGGACGAGAGCGCGGGCTTCTGCGCGACGACACCCGTCGCGTACGCGACCGCTGCGAGCAGGCACAGCGCCACCCCGAGCAGTGAGGTCGAACCGTCCCCGCCGGAGGACATCGACAGGCCGACGACCACGGCGCCGACGAAGGAGACGGCCATGCCCGTGAGCAGGCGTGGCGGCAGGGCCTCGCCGAGCAGGCGTGCGGCGAGGAGCGCCATCAGGATCGGCCCGGTGTTCACGAGCAGGGAGGCGGTGCCGGCGTCGACGAGGCGCTCGCCCCAGTTCAGCGCGACCGTGTAGCCGCCGAACCAGACGAGTCCGGAGAGCAGGATGCCGCGCCGGGCGCCGCGCGGGGGCAGGCCCTCGCGGCGCAGGAGGAGCAGCGTCACAAGGGTCAGGGAGGCGGCGAGCAGTCTGCCGAGGGCGAGCGCCCCCGGCGAGTAGGCGGCTCCCGCGCTGCGGATGGAGACGAAGGCGGACGCCCAGGCGAACACCGTGAAGCAGATGGCGCCGCCGGTGAGGAGGCCGGGCGGCAGGGCACGCTGATGGGTCTTCATGGCTCCCGACCCTACACCGAACGTTTCGGCGCTCACCGAAGTATTTGCCGTGACTTTGCAGCATCGCGGCCCCGCGCCGCCCGCTAGCTCCACGCCGCCGGGGTGAGCCCCAGCAGCTCCCCGAAGGCCTCCTCCCCCGCCCCCGTCACCAGAAGGCCCCGGCCGCCGCCCTCCGGGCGGACCACCCAGCCCTCCCCCAGGGCCCGCGCGCACAGGCGTGCCCCGACGAGGCCGCCCAGGTGGCGGCGACGCTCGGTCCAGTCCAGGCAGGAGCTCACGAGCGGACGGCGGCCCGCGCCGGCCACGTCGACGGCCGCCCGGCGGCACCAGTCGAGTCCGGCCGCGGTCAGCTCGAAGACGGCGTCCGTGCGCAGCAGCCCCCGCTCCTCCATCGCGTCCGTGACCGCCATGCCGAACCGGCCCGCGAAGTGGTCGTAGCAGGTGCGGGCCCGGGCCAGCGGGTCGGGCGCGGCCACCACCGGCACGGTGTGCGCCGCGTCCCGGCCCGGGACCGCGTAGGAGGCCAGTTCGTCCACCAGGCGGGCCGTGGCGGCGTCGGCGATGCGCACGTAGCTGTGGCGCCCCTGCCGCTGCGTCACGCAGATCCCCGCTTCGAGGAGCCGGTTCAGGTGCCCGCTGACGGTGGAGGGGGCGACCCCGGTGGTCCGGGCCAGCTCGCCCGCGGTCCAGGCGCGGCCCTCCAGCAGGGTCATGCAGATGGCGGCCCGGGTCTCGTCGGCCAGGGCGGCGGCCAGCGAGGCGAGCCGCGCGGCGGGAGCCGGGGATTCCGCCGGTTCGGGAGCAGAGGTGTGATCCATGCTTCCAGAGTGCCTCATCGTTTCGGTATACGGCGAATGATTGAGGCTGAGGTTGCGGTTCCGTGCCGGCGGATTCTCAGGGCACGAGGATGCGGCGCCTCCGCGCCGCCGCCAGTTCCGCCGCGGCGCGGCGCGCGGATGCCGCGTGATGGGGGGAGTTCCACGCCAGCGCGACGCGTTCGGCGCGCGCGTACGCGTCGGCCGCCGCCCCCTCCTCACCGAGCAGGCGGTACAGGTCCCCCAGCGGGTGAGCGAGCGGCCGGGTGGCGTAGGCCGCGCCCGCCGCGCCCCCGAACTGGTCCCGGAGCGGCAGCAGATGCCCGGCCAGCAGACCGGCCGCGGCGGTGTCCCCGTGCAGGACGGCCAGTTCGCTGCGGTAGTCCAGTTCGACGCCGTACAGGTGGTCCGTCACCGGCAGGGCGGGGAAGCGGATCTCGCGCGCCTCGTCCAGCCGCCCCTGGCGGGCCAGCAGGAGGGCGAGCGCCACGGCCACCGGCGCGCCGACCGCCTCGTGCACCTCGCGGACGCTGCGCTCGATGTCCGCCGTGCGCCCCTGGGTGAACCGGATCGTCCACAGGCCCAGCGTGCGCGGACCGTTGGCGTGGTGCGCCCCCACCCGCCGGAACAGCTCTTCGGCCTGGGCGTAGCGTTCCTCCGCCTCCGTGAACCGCCCCGAGACGGCGGCGAGCATGGCCAGGGTGGTGGCGTTGAGGCCGCGCGCCCAGAGCATGCCGTACCGGTCGGCGAGGTGCAGCCCCTCCCCCGTGTGCCGGCGGACGCCCGCCGGGTCATTGCGGGTGGCGGCCGTCATGGCGTCGAGGTGCTCGCACACCCATCGGTACGCGGGCAGGTCGTGCTCGGCCGCCAGCAGGCGCAGCCGGGCCACGAGGGGGTCCCGCGCCTCGGCCTGCCGTTCGTGCGGCAGCAGTCTCGCCGAGGTCATCAGGGCGGAGGCCAGCAGCCGGGGCTCCCCGGCGGAACCCGCCAGCGCCAGCTGCGCGTCGGCCGCCTCCCGGGCGCGCGCGGCGTCCTCACCGGCCACCGCGTCCGCCAGCACCTGCAGGACCCTGGCCCGGGTCGCCTCGTCCAGCGCGCGGTCCCCGGCGAGCCGCTCCAGCCGGGCCAGAGCCGTCCGGTCGAAGAGCCCTTCCAGTCTGCTGCGCCAGGGCGAGGGCTCGGTCCACGCCCCGTAGACCGCGGCGGCCAGGTCGTCGCGGTTGGCCCGTACCGCCAGGTCCACGGCCCGCTGCCGGGTGTGGCGGGCAGCGTCGGTGGCGCCGGCCCGGACCTGGGCACCCAGCAGGCGCACCAGCAGGGCGATGCTCGCGTCGGGATCTGCGTACGGGTCGGCGGTGGCCGCCGCGTGCACGTCGAGTGCCTGCGCGAGCAGCCCGACGGCCACGTCGTGCGCGTAACGCCGTTCGGCCCGTTCGGCCGCGCGCAGGGCGTAGTCCACGGCGAGCGGGGCGTTCACCGGCCGGCCGGAACGGGCGAAGTGGTGCGCCAGCGCCGCCAGGTCGTCGGGGCGGTGGCGGCGCAGCACCGCGGCGACGCGGTCGTGCAGCCGGGCGCGGCGCACGCCGGTCAGATCGGTGTACACCGTGTCGCGTACGAGGGCGTGCACGAAACCGACCCGGCCCGGGCCCGGCTCGGTGAGCAGGTCGGCAGCGAGCGCGGCGTCGAGCCCTGCCAGGACCGTCTCCTCGTCGGCGTCGGCCGCCTCTACCAGCAGCGCCGCATCCGTGTCCGCGCCCATGACGGCCACCAGGCGCAGGGCGGTGAGCGCGGCGTCGGGGAGCAGGGCCAGCCGCCGGCGCAGGACGTCCCGGACGCCCTGCGGGACCTCGGACAGGGCGACCAGGGCGCCTTCGCTGTCCAGGAGCCGGGCGCTCTCCCACACGTAGAACGGGTTGCCGCCGGTGCGCGCGGCGATCACGGCCACGGTGTCCGGGGAAACGGGGGTGCGGCAGACCTCGGCGACGACGGTGGCGACGGCATCGGCCGGCAATCCGCCCAGTGAGATCCGGTGCGGGGGGCGCGAGGCGAGCTGGGCGAGGGTCTTCGCCAGCCGGTCGCCGACTTCCGCCGGGCGGTAGCAGGCGACGATGAGGAGCGGCACGCCGGTGACCGCGGCGGCCGCCTCCAGCAGCGCCAGCGTCTCCCCGTCGGCCCGGTGCAGGTCCTCCAGCAGCACGGCGAGCGGTCGACCGGCGGCCGCGGCGGAGAGCCAGGCGGCGAACGCCCGGTGCATGCGGAAGCGGCCGGCCGTGGCTTCGTCCCGGCTGGCGGCGGGTGCCGCGTCCGGCTCGTGCAGCAGGACGGCCAGCTCGGTCGGGGCGGCGGGGGATGCCTGGCGGGCGAGTGCGCCCAGCGCCTCGACCCAGGCCCAGGCGGGTGGCGCCCCTTCGTATTCGGGGCAGCGCCCGACCACCACCGTCCAGCCGTCACCGGCCAGCCGGTCGGCGAACCGGGCGAGGAAGGCCGACTTGCCGGCCCCCGCCTCCCCGGTGACCAGCATCAGGCCTCCGCCCGCCCGCGCGGCGCGCGCGGCGGCCTCGGCGCCGCGCAGTTCCTCCGCCCGTCCGAGGAACGGCCGCGCCGCCTCGGCACCGGCCGTCCCCGGCGGTGACGGCCGTACGGCGGCGCCCCCGGCGTCCGAGGCGGCACGGGCGGCGGCGGCGGTGGCGGTGGCGGTGGCGCCACGTGAGGCCGACAGAGCCCCTGGCGAGTCGGGGCCCGGTGACGTCTCGGCGCGCAGGACGTCCAGGCGCTGCTCCAAGAGGGCCTGCTCGACACCGGTCAGGACGGGGGACGGATCGCAGCCCAGCTCCTCCCGCAGTACGGCCCTGGCGCGGCGCAGCGCGGCCAGCGCGTCCGCCTGGCGCCCGCAAGCCCAGTGGGCGAGCGCGAGCAGCCGCCATCCCTCCTCGCGCAGCGGCTGCGCCTCCACGAGGGCGGCGGCCGCCCGCGCCGCCCCGGCAGGGGGGCCGGTGCGCAGGTCGGCTGCGACGGCGAGCTCGCGGGCGTCCGCCAACAGGGCGGTCAGCCGGGCCGCTTCGGGTGCGGCCCACGCCTCGTCGGCGTGTTCCTGGAACGCCGGGCCCCGCCACCAGGACAGGGCCTCGGTCAGCAGCTCCCGGGACCGTGGGGCGGCGGCCCGCCGGGCCTGCTCCAGCAGCGCTTCGAAGTGCCAGGCGTCGACGGCCTCGTTCGGCAGCCGGAGGGCGTATCCCGGCGGGCAGGTGACGAGCACGCCGGCGGGGGCGCGCGGCGGCCGCTCCGGTTCCAGGATGCGGCGCAGGTTGGAGACGTAGGCGTGCAGGGACGCGGTGGCCTTCGCGGGCGGGGTGCCCCGCCACAGGTCCTCGGCGAGCCGGTCGACCGAGACCACACCGCCCCGGGCGGCGAGCAGCCCGGCGAGCACGACCCGCTGGCGCGGGGCTCCCAGGGGGACCGGCGCCCCTTTCGTCTCGGCTTCCAAAGGGCCCAGCACTCGTATGCGCAACACGTCGCCGAATTTACCGCAGATGACCGAAACGATCACTGGACGAAGGGTAAACGTACCTGTTCAGAGGCAGTTCGGGGGAGAAAACGGAACGGCGGCGCAGCATCGGCGGCCCCAACCTGCGCGCGGCCGTCAAAGACGTCGCCAAGCCGTCGCCAAGTGCGTGCGCAGTGAACGCCAAGCGGCGGTCGGCACGCTGATCGCGCCCGTTCCGCCATCGATCACCCGGAGCAGTCGAGCGTGTCCCAGAGCAGCACCCCCAGCCCCTCCCCCGGGCGCCCGTACACCCACGAGATGGTCGTGGTGCACCGCGTCTTCCGGCGCGAGTCGGCCCTGCTCCCCCGCCTGGTGCGGGCCGTACCCGAAGGCGCGACGGAGCGGGCCGCGGTCGTCGGCTCGCACCTGGCCGAGTACGTCACCGGCCTGCACCACCACCACACCGTCGAGGACGAGACGATCTGGCCGCTGCTGCGCGAGCGTGCCGAAGCGGCCGCCGAGGGCGCGGACATCGTCGTGCGCATGGAGGAGCAGCACGCCCGGATCGACCGGAGCCTGGCCGAGGTCACCGATCTCGCGCCCGCCTGGCGGCGGAGCCCGTACCGGGCGGCCGCCGAGGACCTCGCAGGAGCTCTGGAGGAGCACCGGTCCGCCCTCCTGGAACACCTCGACGACGAGGAACGGCTGGTCCTCCCCCTGGTGGAGGAGCACCTGTCGGTCGCCGAGTGGGACGCGGTGGGCCGCCGCGGCATGGAGACGGTGCCCAAGGACAAGCTGCTGCTGGCCCTCGGCGCGCTCCTCGAGGACGCGGACCCGCAGGAGCGGGCCTACTTCCTGGACAGGGCGCCCCTGATCGGCCGTCTGCTGTGGAAGGCCTTCGGCCGCCGCCAGTACGCGGCCGCGTGCCGTGCCCTGCGCGCCCCGCTCGACGGTGGACCTGCCCGCTGACCGGCGGATACCGCTGCGCCATACCGTCCGGCTCCGCCGCCGACGAACCGCCCCCCCAGCCCTCTTGGAGAACCCGTGCTCGACAGCCTCCCGCCCGCTCGCCGGACCCTCGGCGTGCTCGCCGCGGCCTTCGCCGCCACTCTCACCCTCACGGCGGCCCCGGCCGGGGCCAACCCCGTCCCGAACCGTGACTACGCGTACGAGATCCGGCCGATGCACACGTCCGGCAAGTGCCTGGAGATCGGCGACTGGCGCACCGACAACGCGGCGCCCGCCCGGCTCTGGGACTGCACCGGGCAGCCGAACCAGCAGTGGCGGATGGTCCTGGACCCCACGTACGGACCCCGCTACGCCATCAGGAACGTCCACAGCGGCAAGTGCCTCCAGATCGGGAACCTGGCCAGGATCAACGGCGCGCAGGTCAACCAGTGGGACTGCAACGGCAGTCCCAACCAGCGCTGGAGCCGTACCGACCGCAACCCCGACCTGATCGTGGGGGAACGGTTCAACGGCGGACCGGCCCTGTGCCTCGACGTCACCGACTGGCAGACCCACAACGGCGCGGGCGTGCAGATCTGGGACTGCCGCCCCGCCGCCAACCAGACGTGGGTGTGGAACATCAAGCTGTGACCGGCGAGAACTCCCGATCGCACACGTTCGGCGCCGGCGGTTCCAGCGGGGCAGCCCCGATCACCTAGCGCTGCCGCGGCGGGGTGATGGCCAGGGTCGGCGGGGCCGGGGAGGTGTGGCGGTGGCCGCACGGCTCGAAGACCAGGCGGACGGGCCGGCCGGGCTGCTGGCGCCAGGCGATCCGCTCCGGGGCGGCGGCACACACGGGGCAGCGCGGCAGCGGGCCCGGCTGCGGCTGCGGCGGGCACTCCGGGGCGGCCGCGAGCGGCGGCCTGGGGTGCGGGTCACGCATGGGGGCTCCCTGGGGCGGCAGTGGTGGTGCTGGCACTCTGCCACGGACCTGCCCCCGGCGCACGGGCCGGCCATCGGGGGTTTCGGCTGGTCAGCGTCAGGGGTGCAGGGTCCGGGCGGCGACCACGAGGCCCGATTCGTACGCCTCGATCACGGCTTGGGCCCGGTCGCGGACGCCCAGTTTGGCGAAGAGGCCCGTGATGTGGTTCTTGACGGTCGAGACGCTGAGGTCCAGCTCCTCGGCGATCCCGGTGTTGTCCAGGCCGGCGGCGATGAGCCGCCAGATCTCCCCCTCGCGGGGCGTGAGACCGCCCGGGAGGCCGGCCGCGGACGACACCGGCCGGGCCGGGGTCCGTACGTACGCGGAGATGAGCCGGGTGAGCAGCCGCGGGGCCACGGCCGCCTCCCCGGCGTGCACGGTGCGCACGGCGGCGGTCAGTTCCTCCGGGGACACGTCCTTGGGCAGGAAGCCGTAGGCTCCGGCGCGCAGGGCGGCGACGACGTACTCGTCCATGTCGAACGTGCTGAGGGCCAGTACCCGGGCGCCGGGCACGGTGCGTGCGAGTTCGGCGGTGGCCCCGACCCCGTCGAGGACCGGCATCCGGATGTCCATGACCACCACGTCGGGCCGCAGCCGTCCGGCGAGGGCGACGGCCTCGGCGCCGTCGCCAGCCTCGCCGACGACCTCGACACCCGGGTCGGGGGCGAGGATCAGGGCCAGGCCGCGCCGCACCAGCGGCTGGTCGTCGGCGATGAGCACACGGATCATCGGTGCGGTTCCTCCCTGCCTCCCCCGGCGGCGCCCGCCCCCGGGGCCACCGGGAGCCGGGCCGCCACCCTGAACCCGCCGCCGTCGAGGGCTCCCGCCTCCAGGGATCCGCCCTGGAGGGCGACGCGTTCGCGCATTCCGATCAGACCGTACCCGGGTCGGGACCTGGATGCGGGCCCGGCGGCCGGCCGGGCCGCGGCCGCTCCCGGGCCGTCGTCGCACACCTCGATGCGGACCTCGTCCGGACGGTACGTCAGGCGGACCCGGGCGCGGGCCGGGCCGGCGTGCTTGCGGGCGTTGGTCAGGCCCTCCTGGACGATGCGGAACACCGTCAGGCCCACGCTCGGCGGCAGCGGGCGCTGCGGGCCGTCCACGGTGAACTCCGTGTCCATCCCGGCGAGCCGGGACTCCGCGACGATCCGGTCCAGGTCGCCGGTCCCGGGCTGCGGCTCGGGCGGGGTCCGCTCCGGCTCCTCTCCCGCCCGCAGCACGTCGAGGAGCCGGCGCATCTCGTGCAGCGCCATGCGGCCGGAGTCCTCCAGGGTGACCAGCGCCTCGCGGGCGGCCTCGGGGCTGTGCGTCAGGTTGGCGCGGGCGCCGCCGGCCATCAGCTGCATGGTGGTGATGTGGTGGGCCACGATGTCGTGGAGCTCACGGGCGATCCTGCGGCGTTCCTCGGCCACGGCCCGTTCGGCGAGCAGGACCCGGTTGGCCTCGGCCTCGTCGTGCCAGCGGCGTACCAGGCGGCCGGCTCCGGCGCTGAGCAGGGCGGCCATGGCGTTCCCGAGCAGGCTCCAACACCATGCGGAGGCGCCGGCGGTGACGTCGTGGCCGAGCAGGGACAGCGGCGCTGTCGCGGCGGTCGCCGCCGCGGCGACGCGCGGGGCGCCGAACCGGGCCACGGAGTACAGGGCGACGGCCGGGGTCGCGCCGAAGTGCGGGACCGGCGGGGTCGCGAGGTGCGGCAGCGCGCCGAGGACGAGGACGGCGAGGAGCGCCGCGAGCGGGTGCCGGCGGCGGGGCAGGAGGCAGAGGGCGGCCAGGACCAGCAGGGCCAGCGCGGGCACGGTCAGCGGGCGGCCCTGGTCCATGGCCCCCATCGAGTACGCGGTGAGGTCGAGGGCGGCCGCGCCGATGGCCACGAGCGCGTCGTTCCGGCTCCAGGCGAGGGCGCCCGGCCCCCGCCCTGGCCGCCGCCCCGGCTCCCGCTCCGGCCCCTGCCCCGGCCCCTGCCCCGGCTCCGGCCCCGCCGCGGGCCCGGTGAGGGGAGCAGCTTCCGTCGAAGGTGCCGCTTCCCGCGCGGTGTTGCGTGTCCCGATCTGGCGCGTCGGCATGCCGGCCGGTCCCCTCCTCGTCTCCGACCCGCCGGATGCCTCGCCCGGGCCGGGTACGGCAGCCATTCTCCCAGTGCCGCCCCGCCCGCCTCCGGGCCCCGGGGCGGAACCCGGACCAGGACCCTGGTCCCGGTCGGCGGGCGGGGCGGGCCCGCGGTCCCGGGTGCGGGATCCTCCTGCGACCCGACGCCACGGGGGCCGGGTCGGTGATGGGCTGGTGGGGAGCCGGGCAGCCCCGGACCCACGACCTGCAAGGAGCCCCTGTGATCCGGGGATTGACCGGCTTCGCGACCCGGAACCCGTGGAAGGTCATCGCCCTGTGGACGGTGCTGGGCATCGCCCTGACCGTCCTGGGCCAGGCCCTCGCCTTCCGCGCCACCCAGCCGGGCACCGGCGCGTTCCTGCCGCCTTCGTACGACGCGGCGGCGGCGCTGGAGGCCGCCGAAGAGCACTTCGGGGCGGTACCGGACGCCAACCCGCTGACCGTGCTGGTGGCCCGTACCGACGGCGAGCCGCTGTCGCCCGCCGACGAGCGGCGGATCGACGCAGAGGCCTCGCAACTCGCCCGGCAGCGGGTCGAGATGCCCGCCTCCGAGGACACCCCGCCCCTGTTCGTCCTGGACCACTCCCAGGTCCCCGCCTTCGGCCCCGCCATGACGGCGCCCGACCGCAGCTTCCGGCTGCTGTCCGTCGAACTGACCGGCAATCCCGCGGACCCCGGGATGCAGGACACCTACCGGGCGTTCCGCGACCACGCCCGGGAGGTGTTCGCGAAGGCGGGCCTGCGGACCGGCTTCACCGGCGCCCTCGCGGAGACCGTCGACTCCGACGAGGCCGGGCGGATCCGGTCCATGGTGGTCGGCCTCGTCATGGTCGGGATGATCGTGCTGCTGCACGTCCTGGTCTTCCGCAGCGTGCTCGCGGCGCTCCTGCCGCTGCTCGCGGTCTCGGTCATCGGCGGCGCGGCCGCGGGCCTGGTCGTCGCCGCGGCGATGCTGACCGGCACCGGGCTCGCCCCGTCCACCCCGGGGCTGATCAACGTGGTCCTCGTCGGCATCGGCATCGACTACTTCCTGTTCCTGCTGTTCCGCTTCCGCGAGCGACTGCGCGCCGACCCGGGCGAGTCCGGGCGGGCCGCGGCCGCCGAGGTCGCCGGCCGGGTCGGTACGGCGATCACCTCGGCGGCGCTGACCATCGTCGCGGCGTTCGCCACCCTCGGGGTGGCCTCGTTCGGCCAGTTCCGGGTGCTGGGACCGGCCATCGCGGTGTCCGTCCTGGTGATGCTGGCCAGCAGCCTGACCCTGATGCCGGCCCTCCTCGCGGTCTGCGGGCGGCGGATGTTCTGGCCCTCGCGCGCCCTGCAGCGCCGGCCCCGGGCCGGGGCGGCCGCACGGATCGGCGCACTCGCGGCCCGGCGGCCGCTGGCCCTCGTCCTGGCCTGCACGGTCGTACTCGGCGTGCCGGCCGCCGGGCTCATCGGGATCCGGATGGACTACGGGCAGGGCGGAGCCGGTGGCGAGCGGACCGCCGCGGCCCGTACGGCGGCCGAGATCACGCGCGCCCTGCCCGCCGGTGTGTCGGACCCGGTGACGGTGTTCGTCACCGCCGCCGACGGGGGCCCGCTCACCGCCGGGCGGCTGGACGGGCTCGCCACCGCGCTGGCCGGGGTGCGCGGTGTGGGCCAGGTGGCCCCGCCGGTGCTGAGCCGCGATGGGGAGGCGGGGCGGCTCGACCTGTTCCTGTCCGACGACCCGCAGGGGCCGCAGGCCCGCGACCTGGTGGCCGGGCCGGTCCGCGACACGGTGGCCGCGCACCGGCCCGCCGGGACCGAGGCCCACGTCGGGGGCACGGCCGCGCTGTTCGCCGACGTCTCCACCGCCGTCGGCAAGGACCTGCGGGTGGTCTTCCCCGTCGCCGCAGCACTGATCGCGCTGATCCTGTTCCTGCTGCTGCGCAGCCTGCTCGCGCCGGTGGTGCTGATGCTCGCCGTGGGGCTGGGCTTCGCCGCCACGCTGGGCGCCTCCGCCCTCGTGTTCCAGCACGCGGCGGACCGGCCGGGCGTGGACTTCACCCTCCCGCTGGTGCTGTTCCTGTTCGTGGTCGCGCTGGGCACCGACTACAACATCCTGGTCTCCGACCGGATCCGGGAGGAGATGGCACACCCCGGCCCGGCCCGCGCGGCCGTGGCCCGCGCCGTCCGGCACACCGCACCCGCCATCGCCACGGCCGGCCTCGTACTGGCGGCGTCCTTCGCGAGCCTCGCCGTGAACCCGGCCCCGTCCACGCAGCAGACGGGCTTCGCGACGGCGCTCGGGATCCTGCTCTCGGCGTTCGTCCTGTCGATCGCCCTGGTCCCCGCCCTGTCGGCCCTCCTGGGGCGCGCCCTGTGGTGGCCCCTGCGGCCGGGCCGCCCGTCCCCCGAAACCGCCGCGCCCGCACCCGCCGAGGCCGACGCCCCCGCCCTGACAGGCTGACACGGGGCCGGGTCCCGACGTAC
Source organism: Streptomyces sp. NPDC046876 (assembly GCF_040645035.1). Lineage (NCBI taxonomy): Bacteria > Bacillati > Actinomycetota > Actinomycetes > Kitasatosporales > Streptomycetaceae > Streptomyces > Streptomyces sp. NPDC046876. The sequence continues at coordinate 61,196 of NZ_JBEYXK010000034.1, forward strand.
AGGACAGGGCGTGCGAGGGCCCGATCCCCTCGGTGACGTGCGGCAGCCCATCGGCCCCGGAAGCTGCCGTATGTCACAACTCCGTTACACCCTGTTCGCGCCGAATGCGTGGGCCCGAGCATGGCTCGATGCGCACCCACCACATCACCGCCCTCTCCCTGGCCGCCGTGGCCACGCTCGCCCTCGCCGGCTGCGGCCCGGCGGCCGCCCCGGGCGATCCCAAGGCCGCCCCGTCCGCGTCGTCGACCGGCTCGGCGGCGGGAAGGCCCGGCGGGGCCAAGCAGGCCGCCCTGCCGAACCTCGTCGGCATGGGCCTGCAGGCCGCACAGGACGCCGCGCAGGCGGCCGGGTTCTTCTCCCTCGCCTCCCACGACGCGCTCGGGCGCGGCCGTGCGCAGGTTCTCGACCGCGGCTGGAAGGTGTGCTCGCAGACGCCGGGGCCGGGCGGCGACGTCGACACCGCGACGAGGATCGACCTCGGCGCGGTGAAGCTCGAGGAGACATGTCCCGCCGAGGAGTCGGCGCCGCCGTCGGCGGCCGCGGGCGGGGCCATGCCCCATTTCATCGGCAAGAGCATGAAGGTGGCCCGCCTGGCCCTGCCCGGCAATACGAGCATCACGGTCAAGGACGCCCTGCAGGACCGGATGGTGCTCCAGGAGTCGAACTGGCGGGTGTGCACGCAGAACCCGCCGACGGGCACCCCGCTGACGGGCCAACCCGTGGCCTTCCACGTGGTCAAGTTCGAGGAGACCTGTCCCTGACCTACCTGGACTCCGGCCCTGGACCGCGCCCCGGATACGCGGTCCGGGGCGCGCCGCCTCAGCCCCGGGCCGCGGCCCCCGGAGCGGGCTCCGGGTCCTCCAGCATCGAGGCGCGCAAGTGGGCCAGGACGCGCGAGAGCAGGCGCGAGACCTGCATCTGCGAGATGCCGAGGGCAGCGGCGATCTGGGCCTGGGTCAGCTCCTCGCCGAAGCGCATCCGCAGCATGCGGCGTTCGCGGTCGCTGAGCTGTTCCAGCAGCGGCGCCAGCGTCTGGATGTCCTCGACACGCTCCAGGGCCGGCTCCTCGGCCCCCATGACGTCGGCGAGGGTGGGCCCTTCGACGGCTTCGCCGCTGTGCTCGGTGTGTGCGCCGTGCGGGGCGTCGAGGGAGCCGCTGGTGTGGCCGTTGGCGGCGACGAGCCCCTCGATGACCTCCTCCTCCGACAGCTCCAGGTGGGCGGCGAGGTCGGCGACCGTGGGCGAGCGGTCGAGCGCGGTGGTCAGCTCCTCCTTCGCCTTCGCGATGTCGATGCGCAGCTCCTGCAGCCGCCGGGGCACGCGGACGGCCCAGGTGGTGTCGCGGAAGTGGCGCTTGATCTCGCCGGTGATGTACGGCATCGCGAGGGTGGCGAACTCGGTGGCGCGGGCCGGGTCGAAGCGGTCGATCGCCTTGATCAGCCCGATGGTGCCGACCTGGACGAGGTCCTCGATGTCCCCGCCCTCACCGCGGCCGCGGAAGCGGCGGACGGCGTACTGCACGAGCGAGGAGTTCATCTCGACGAGCGCGTTGCGGACGTAGCGGTGCTCCGGGCTGTCCTCGGGCAGTTCGCGCAGCCGCCGGAAGAAGACCCGCGACAGCTCCCTGGCGTCCGCAGGGGCCACCTCCCTCGGTTCCGTGATCCGGGGCAGGTCCGCGATCCGGGCGGCCACGGGGCGGCGGCGGGGGCACGGCACGACCGCGGCGGTTTGGAAAGCGGAAGACGGGGCAGGGGCGGGCATGGGTTCGCTCCTTGGGCTGGTCGGCTTGCGGCGCGGGACCTTGACTGCCGTAGATCTTGGTGGTTTTCAGCTGGTACGTCAAGAATCGCCGGATATAAGCGGAACGGGGTAGACGTGCGCGTCCGCGTACCCGCGCGCAGGAGCGCCGGGGCCTGGGGGGCCCGTCGCCCGTACGTCAGCTGATCCGGAATCCGCCGACGGCGCGGTCCCGGTGGAAGGTGAGCCGGTCCCAGGTGGGGAAGGCGAGGTCGGTGACGGCGAGCAGCCGGCCGGAGTGGTCGTGCAGCGTACGCCGTACGGTCAGCCCGCAGGCGGAGGCCGCGGCCGGGGGGTGGCTGCTGCGGGTCATGGTCAGCGTCTCGGCGACGCGGCCCTGCTCGGCGGCGCGGTCGAGCCAGCGGTGCAGCGGGCCGAGGTCCTCGTCGCGGGCGGCCGCACGGTCGAGGTAGCCGGCCAGCTCAGGGGTCCGGGCGACGGCCCGGGGGCAGAGGTACGTGACGGCGTGCTGCAGGGTCTGCCCCGCCGGGCCCCGGTCGCGGCGGTGGTGCACCAGGGTGCGCTCCCCGCCCCGCATCCCGAGGAGCGCGCCAAGCGAGGGCGGCAAGGTCACCAGGGCCAGCCAGCTCTGCGGGGACACGGCCGCGGGGGCGGGGACGACTCCGGGGAGGTGCGCAGCGGCGGCCGACGGCGCCGCGGGGGGTACCGGCGCACCGTCCGGCGGCACCGCCACCGGCGCCGGGTCCACCCGTCCGGCCCGGTTGGCCGCGCTGCCGTGCCGCTCCGCCGGGAGCCCTTGGCCCGCCCCCCTGGGCCGGTCCGCCGGCAGCACCTGGTCGACCCCGTCGGGCTGGTCCACCGGGATCCGTGGGTCCACCCCGCCGCGCGGGGCCGCCGCCGCGAGCGCCCAGTCCGCCCGGTCGGCCCTACCATCCGGCAGCGCCCCGACGGCCGACGGCGCGGCCCCGTAGCCCGGTGGTACCCCGCCCGCCGACGCAGCCCCGTACCCCGGCAGCGCCCCGCCCGCCGGCACGACCCCGTACGCCTGCAGAGCCCCGCCCGGCGCAGGCTCCCGCCCCGCCGGCTGCGTCGCGGCCGCCGACCGCGTCCCCCGGCGCCCGGTGACGATGAGGCCTTCCTCCCGCAGCTGCTGCAGCGCCGCCCGTACGGTCTGCCGGTTGACCCGGTAGCGGGCGGCCAGGGTGCGCTCCGAGGGAAGCCTGCCGCCGGGTCCGTGCTCGGCGTGCTCGAGTTCGTGCCGCAGCGCTGCGGCGATCCGCTGGTACTTGGGCATGGCGGCCGGGCCGCCGCCCCGCGAAGGGGAGGGCATGGCTTCTCCTCTGACGGGTGGTCAAGGAATGCGCGGTCTGCCCGCCCAACGTAGCATTGGTCTATACCTCTCAAAGAGGGTGTGTCGGAGCCCCGCCCCACCTTGGCCGGATCCCGCCGCTCCGCCCGGGGCCCGTCCGACCCTCATCCGCCGGACAGACCCTGCGGACGGCCCTACGGCCGCAGCGGATTGGGCAGCGGGAGGTAGCGGGCGTCCGCACCGTCCGCCCGGGTCCAGCGCAGCAGCAGGTTCGTCTTGGCCGGCAGCGACGGGGCCGCGAGCAGCTCCGCAATCTCGGGCAGGCCGCGCTCGGCGTCGTAGCGCAGGAACTCCTCGCGCGCCGCCGGCCACACCCGCCCGGCCATCCCGGGGTGCGCCTCGGCGAGCGCCCCGGCGATCTCCGCCAGGTGGTTGACGACCAGGCAGTAGACCAGCCGCTGCCAGGCGGCCGCCCGGCCCGGCTCGGGCAACAGCTTCACCCCTTCCGCGTCGCGGAACAGGGCCTGCACGGGCATGCCCTGCGCATCGCAGGCGACCAGGGTGTTCTGCAGGTGGGCCTCCAGGACGGCGCCGTGCCGGTCGAACAGTTCCAGCACCGGCGGCACCACCCGGCGCAGGTACGCCCGCCACCAGCCGGCCGGATCGGCGGTACGGGCCAGCGGGCTGCCGGCGAAGCCCTCCGCGAGGGCGGCGGCGAGCAGCGGGGTCGCACCCGGCTCCGCGTGCGCCCCCAGTCCGTCGCGCACGAGCACCGCGAGTTCCTCGAAGGCGAAGGCGGCGGTCCGGTACCCGCGGTCCGACAGCCAGGCCGCGTTCGAGCCGGCGCGCCGCATGGCCGCGAACCCGGCGGCGACGGCCTCGTCGGCCCGGCGCAGCTTCAGCAGGTCGTGCCGCCACAGCCGGCGCACGTCGTTGGTGATGCGGACGTCGAGGCTGAACTTCACGAACGCATCGGGGCCGGGGCCGGCGCCGGGGCCCGAGCCGGCGCCGGGCACGTACAGGGTCCGTACGGAGGCGGTGGGCCAGACCGGCAGCCGTCCCGGGCCCAGCCGCAGCAGCCGCCCGTCCTCGAAGGCCGCCCGGACCGCGGGCGAGCCGCCGACCAGCTCGAGCTGCCACGGATGGGCGGGCAGCAGCCGGTAGCCGGCGGGCGGGCGCGGGCCCCCGGCCAGTTCGGCGAGCGCGTCGACGGCCGCGGCCGCGCCCGCACCGCCCTCCTCGGTGACCTGGTCCTCGCGCAGCCCCAGGAAGACCAGCGGGAAGCGGGCGTGGGCCTCCGGCGCGTACGGCAGCCAGCTCGCGGCGGGCGCGCCGCCCCGGGCCTTGGGCGCCGGATGGTAGGGGTGTCCCATGACGAGGGACTGCTCGGACAGCACGTACGGGTCCTGCGGGGGCTCGGCGGCGGCGCGGGCGGCCAGCAGCGCGGCAACGGTCCCGCGGCTGTCGGCGATCTCGACCGGGAGCTCGTCGTTGCCGGTGCCCGTGTACCGGTGCAGCTCGTCGGCGGTCAGTTTCACCAGCTCGGTGTGGCTGAGCGCCCGCCAGCCTTCGGACGTGCCCAGTTCGGGGCGCACGGGCCGGCGCCCGCCCCGCACCCGCAGCAGCCGGCCGCTGCCGCGCAGCCGGTGGACCTCCCCGCCCTCCGGGTCGGCCGCCTCCCGTAGCAGGCAGTTGAGCAGCGGGGTGGCGGCAAGGGCGTCGGCTGCGGCGTTGAGGTCCACGGATTCCATTCGGTCCATCCAGTGCGCCGGGGTGCGCGGGGCTTTCCACCGGCCGTGATCTTCAGTATCCGCGATGATGACGTGATCACCACAACGACCCGCGAGAGGAACAGGGCCCTGCACCCCAGCATGAACCTCCCCCACTCCCCGGCCGAAGAGGCCGTATCCGCCGAACTGGCCGAGGTGCGCCCCGCGCTGGCCGGTCCGTACGGCGCCGCGCTCGGCGGCGCCCGGGCCGCGGTGCTGACCCGGCTGTGGCGGGCGCTGGCCTTCGAGCCCCTGCCGTGGGTGGTGCGGCGCGAGCGGGGCCCGGACGGGATGACCCTGCTGCTGGCCGGGGGCAGGCGGCTCGATGGCCCGGCGCCGGACCCGTACGCGACCGCCGCCACGGTGGACGAGCTGCTCCTCGGCGGCACCGCGTACCGGCAGGCCGGACGGCTGATGACGGCCCTGGGCGTACCGCACGGGGACGCGTTCGCCGCCGAACTCGACGACAGCACCGCCTCGCTGGCCCTGTCGCGGGCCGGGCAGCCGGCCGCGCCGGAGCCGGAGCCGCGGGCCACCTGGGAGTGGGAGCAGCGGATCGTCGACGGGCACCCCTACCACCCCAACTGCCGCTCGCGGCCGGGCTTCACGGTGGCCGAGCAGCTCGCGTACGCCCCCGAGCACCGGCCGGTCGTCGCGCTCGGGCCGGCCGCCGTTCCGGCCACGGAATGCCTGGTCACAGGCGGCTGGCCGGCCGAACTGCGCGACGGCGGCCGGATCCTCGTGCCCGTGCACCCCTGGCAGGCGCGGCATGTCCTGAAGCAGACGGGCCGGGATCCGGACGTCCTGCGCACCGGGTACGCGGCGCACCCGCTGATGTCGCTGCGGACCCTTGCCCCGGTGGCGGGCGGGCCGCACGTGAAAACGGCGCTCAGCACCCGGCTCACCTCCTCCGTACGGGACATCTCGGGCTATTCGATCGAGACGGCGGCCGCGGTGTCCGCCTTCGCGCAGGAGCTCTGCGCACGGCTCGACGGGCGGCTGCACATCACCCGGACCCTGGGCGCCGTCACCGCGCACACCCCGGACCTGGCGGCCGTGCTGCGCGAGCCGCCGGAGGTGTACGCGGACGCCACGGCGGGCGAGCGGGTCGTACCGGTCGCTGCGCTGGCGCTCGCCCCGTTCGCGCGGTCGGCGGCCTGGCGGGCCGCCTTCGCCCGCCTGGCGCTCTCGGTCTGCCTGCGGGTGCTGGACCTCGGGGTGGCGCTGGAGGCCCACGGGCAGAACCTCCTCGTCGTCCTCGCCGCCGACGGGTCCCCGGTGCGGCTGGTCTACCGGGACCTCGCCGACATCCGGATCAGCCCGGCCCGGCTCGCCCGGCACGGCCTGCCGGTGCCGCCGGTGTCGGGCCGTCTCGTCAACGACGACGTGACGGTGCTGCGGCGCAAACTGTTCGGCTCCCTCCTCACCGGGGCGCTCGGGGCCACCGCCGGCTCGGCCGCGGCCTTCGCCGAGATGCTGGCAGAGGCGGCCGGGCTCCCGTCCACCGCCGACACCGGGGCGCTGCTGGGCGACCCGCTCCCGACCAAGGCCCTCACCCTGATGCGGCTCAGCCCCGGCATCCCGGGCGACCAGTGGACGCAGCTGCCCAACCCGCTGGCCGGGGGGTGAGGTCGGGCGGCCGGCCTGGCCGAGGGAAGCGGAGCCCCCGGTGCGCGAACATCGGCCGCCCGGCACACAGCACGCTTGACCGCAGCGAAGCGGCGGCCCGGGAGGCGACCCCCAGGGCCCCCTCGTAGCCGGGGGAAGAACCCGGGCTCCGCCCGGCCCTGCGCCTCAATCGCCGGCGGGGCTGGAATGGCCGGACCCCGGCTCAGTGTCGCCGGGCGACTTGCGACCACAGCTCCCCCCTTCGAAGCAGGGCATCGGGCACATTCAGCCCCGCCGGCGTTGAGGCGCGGGGTGCCCCAAGAAACCCGGCTCCGCCGGGCACCGGGCTCCACCCGGACCCTCCCCCAGACTCCGTCCCGGGGCACCCCCACTCAAACGCCGGTGAGGCTGAATGTGCCGGACCCCCGTCCCACGCCTCGGCGGGGCTGACCCCCACCCACAACGCCGGCTCGGCTCAGCCTGCCCTCGAAGCAAGCTCTGCCATGTCTGCCCCACGGCTGTCGAAGCCGGGGTCGGCCATTTCAGCCCCGCCGGCGATTGAGGCGCGGGGTTTGGGGCGGAGCCCCAAGAAACCCGGCTCCGCCCGGGGGGGGACCCCCACTCAAACGCCGGCGAGGCTGAAT